>JBBRHJ010000007.1:0-33586 GCA_038222885.1 Bacteroidales bacterium
GCCAATGACCTGTCTTTTTTTGGAAACCATTCGGCAACCGCTTTTATGGCCGAAGGAAAACTGCCTGATTGACCCACTGCAAGGCTAAACCGAGCAACAGCAAAACCCACCCACGTACGAGCCAACGCATGACCAAGTGTAGCTATACTCCAAATTCCTATTGAAATAAGATAGCCTTTCTTGGTGCCTATTTTATCAATAACAGTACCCATTACAATAAAACAAATGGCGTAAGCTATCATAAACACGCTATTGATAATGCCATATTGCTCTTCGTTCCAACCAATGCTTTTTTGAAGGTCGGGCGCTAAAATGCCCAATGCAGATCGGTCGATGTACAGGATAGTGGTTGCCACAAAAAGCAAAGCTAGGATTGACCAGCGAAATTTGGTGATGCTGTGATTTTTCATTTTGAGTAATTGCCACTCTGATAAGTGATGATTGTAAGCACGATGATTTACGAAAGAAATTTATTTCTTTGTCTGTGATTCTTTGATTTTCAGATTGCGGAAATGAATAATACTTCCATGATCTTGTAATAAAATATGACCTTGTGAATTGACACCAAAATTAGGGACATCCTTAAACTTAGAGGCAGCAATTTTTGCTTTAAAGTCGTCACTGCTTCGGCTATATTCAAGAATCCGCTTTCCATTTAACCAATGTTCTATGCTAGATCCTTTGCAAACAATCATACTCTCGTTCCATAAGCCAAGCGTAGAAGCTTGTTTTTCGGCAGCTGCAGGATATATTTCATACAAAGAGCCAAGTGTATGATAATCATTTGGTTTCATTTTGCCTTGAAGCATCCATGGATGATTTTTGTCGTCCAACAATTGATATTCCAAACCAAATCCATATCCTTTGTTGCTTCCAAGTCCTTCTTGCACATAATACTTCACACCGCTATTTCCTCCAATGGTTTCCATTCTCCATTGCCATTTCAGAATGAATTGACCGTATTGTTTTTTGGTAATAATATCGCCACCGTTACCAGATTCTGCGCCACCATACGAAAAAGCAATCAAATCACCCTTTTCAACTTTCCACCCTGATGCTGGAAACTCGGAAGTATTTATACCACGCCATAAATCAGTTTTTTTTCCATCAAACAAAAGTTTCCAACCTTCTTTCTTTTCGGCTTTTGTAAGTAAATTTACTGGAGCGGCATATCGTTCTTTGAATGATTTAATCGCTTCGCCAGATTGTTTTAGATATTCTTCCGGCTTGCCTTTTAGCTTAAAACATTGAATACCAATTGGTCCTTCATATCCGCTTTCTGCCAAATATTCAACTATCCGGTATGTATCTAAGGTGCCTTGTCCCACAGGCAATATTAAACGATTCCAACCCGATTTTTTAAACATCTGAATTGTTTCGCCCTCATCAGCACCCGAAATTGAAACAGCAAATAAATTTGGAAGTACTAAATTCAACACCTTTTGTAAATTGGGTAATGAATCGGTACTTAGGAAGTGACATAAATTAAAGACTGTACCAACGTTGCTACGATTCACTTTTTTTGCAATACGATAGGAATCTTCTACTTTTTCTGCCAAAAGATTAATATGTGGATAAACCGCCAAGCGAACTCCATAAGGTTTTGCAAAATCGGCTAATTCCTGCAAAGCAGGAACAATAATGCTATCAGCCGCTTCATCGGAAGGTTTATATTTTGTTGAATACAATACAAATTCAATAATTACATTTTTACCTTTTAGTTTTGGAATAACATTTCGCCATTCCTGTGAGTAAAAATCTTTCGTATCCAAATCAAATTTTGAATAATTTGTAATCATTTTCAAGCCCTGAGTTTGAAAAGTATCTATTGCTTGCAAAAAACCTCTTGGTTCTTTGTACTCCATCCCATCAAATCCAAACTTTTTAACTATTAAAGCCTGGTCTTTGTATGACAACACAGGAAAATCTTTAGCATTTAAAGAGTTGTTAAACAAAACAATAGGGTTTTTCAAGGTTCTCTTTGTTTGACCAGTGGTATTTAAGCTAATAAGAACCAAAACAAGTGAGAATAGAATCGTTATTTTTTTCATAATCAATAAAATAATTTGATAATTTGTTTTTAAAAAGTTGAAATTAAACCGATGTCTTCAGATTCAGAACTCCTGAACTAAGGTAAACTAATTGTATTAAAATAAGGTAATAAGGTTTTGGTGCGTAGAGGAATTTAAAATTTCCTACTAAGCTAAAACTTTGAAAATAAGGTTTTAAAAAGACCTTGTTTCTTATTTAAAACCTTAGAAGAAAAAAAACCATTCGATTCAACCCTTATTACCTTAATTTACAACATTTTTATCTATTTCTAAATTTTATAATTCATTGACATTCAATATAATATTCAAGAGTTCTGAGATTTAAAACTTGAAATATTTATCCCTGATAGGTACGTTTAATAAAGCCGAAGCTGCATTATTTCCGATTATTTCCTCTTTTTCAGAATCCCATGTTAATTTCGATTCTGTTTGTATGGCAATTAAACCTAATTGACACATCGAAATCGTTCTATGTGCTGTTTCAAGTGGTTCGAGTGATTGTTTGCCTGATTTTACAGATAAGCAAAAATCTTCTTTGTCCGAAGGCAAATTTTCAATTTTCATTTCATTATCACCCATCTTTGAGTCGAGAATAGCTTGCGAACTTGCTGTCAATTTGTCGGGATATTCAATTTCGACCCAGCCTTCGGTACCTTCAAAACGAACATAGGGACGCTCAATTGTAAAGAATAAGTCTACACCATTAGCATATTTATATTGTATGTCGAAGCTATTGAGCGTATTCCACAGTCCTTTATCAAATTTGCCAGTACCTTCAATTGTAACTGGTCCTGTATATTCGCTATTGTTACCCCATTGAGCAATTCCCATCAAGTGGGCACCCCAATTAGAAATCATACCATTACAATAGCTATCAATCCGCATCCATCCAGGGCGTCCATAAGCTTTTATAGCATGAACCCTTTTTTCGGTATAGGGTGCTTCCCAAGCTGGTCCCAACCACATATCATAATTCAATTCATCAGGAACAGGCATAGTTAGTTGAGGTGGCAAGCTGGCTCCATTCAGTTCTTTGGGTACTCCGACATAAATTTTTTGTATCTTTCCTATTCTGCCATTACGCACCAATTCTACAGCTCGCGAAAATTTGGGCAAGGTTCTGAATTCACTGTCATTACGAGTTATCACTTTATATTTATCGATAGCATGTACCAATTTCCGGCCATGTTCAATGCATGTGGAAATCGGTTTTTCCAATGAAATATGTTTTCCAGCGCGGGCAGCAGCTATTGCCATAGGTACATGCCAATGATCTGGCAATGAGATCATCACAGCGTCAATATCTTTATTTTCCATTATGTCGCGAAAATCAGCGTTAGCCTTACATCCGTTAAACGGTTTACCTTTTTGCTTTGAATAAAAATCGTTCACCTGTTGCTGAGCTTTTGCCAAACGCCAGGAATCAACATCGCAAACAGATACAATTTGAGCATGATCCGAACGAAGTAATTGAGGTATATTCGGCGATACCATCTGACGTCCACATCCTATCATGGCAATATTAATCCTGTTGGATGGCGATTTCTTTCCGAACACACTTGCCGGTAATATTTCAGGCATTATTATCGCTCCTGCTGCAATTAAGGAGGCTTTTTTAAAAAAATTTCTTCTAGTTATGTCCATAAAATTTTATTTTAAGTATTTATTATAAAAATAATTTAGTAGTTTATTAGTAGTTTGCATGTAGCCTTAGTCTGTCCTGACTCAACAGAAATTATATAGACCGATTTTTGCAATAAGTCTGATGTATTTAACTCAATATGAGATGTATTATTCGAACTTTTTTGATACACAATTTGTCCCATTAGATTTGTGATTTTCACCTCAATGTTCCCCGAATTTTTAAAACCAACCATATCAATTGAAAGTTTTCCCCCTTTTAAGGGATTGGGATAAATATTAACTGACTTTTCGTTGTTGTTATTAAAAACCAAATCATTCGTACCCGAAATAACACTAGTAGATCCTAACTGAATTGCATCTATTCTTGTTGTTATGCTGGCAGTTTTGGCACAGTAAATGCGAAACCAGTTAATGGCATTTAAATTGGGTGTTCCAAGTTTTCCTGCTTTATTTACATCCAGCGTCAAATTGTTCCATCCATTCACTAATCCTAATCCGGTATAAGGCCAATTGTATTCATTCACATCGTTTGCTCCGCCACTGCCTATCTCCACTTGACCTACTCCGCATTTGGTAACATCGGATACATAATACCAAAAAGTCAATAAACCGTCGGCTTCGGTAGCGCCTGAATTAAAAGGAGTTGCGAAAACTTTACTAAACTCAGGCGTATTGCTTCCTATAAATTGAATACAGCTAGTACCTTGCTTTCCGTCTACTGAATTAAGGGTAATGAATGCCGTATTCCAACCAGATAAATTATCACAATCATCTAAGTAATTAGTATTTGTAACAATGAAATTGTCTGATAACTCACCGTCTTGAGTTGTTCCAGTAATTGTAGCTGTTCCTTCGCTTTTTGCAGTAACTAACCCACTTGAATTTACTGTTGCAATAGAGGCATTGCTGGTAGTCCAGATTACAGTTTTGTTTGTTGCATTTGTTGGCGTAAAAATAGTGCTTAACTGTTTTGTTCTTCCCACAGCCAAAAGTCCAGTAGTGGGTGTAATCTCAAATCCAATAACCTCCACGCCAAGTGTGGAAAGTTCAAACGTCGCAGTTTTAGCACCATCTACCGTTGTGGCGGTGATAGTAGCAATACCTGGTCCAACTGCAGTTACAAGTCCATTTGAATTTACAGTTGCAATGGCCGAATTACTTGTAGTCCAGTTAATCATTTTAATAGTTGCATCTATTGGAACTATTGTGCCCGTTAATTGTTGGGTACTTCCCACATTCATTTCAGCTGTTGTAGGTGAAACAATTATTCCCGTAACAGCAATTTCGGGAGATCCAGCAACATCGATTTGTAGGTTAACAGATTGACTACCAAACCAACCGAAACCATCCTTTACCATTTTCCATTGAAAATTATACGTTCCTACTTTTGCTGGAGCAATAATATTAAAGCTAAAAGTTTTTGTTGCATCAGGCGCAATACTCTCGTTATCGGCCAAGTATACACGGTTTATTCCCCATGTAATGTTATCTTGTGCATTTTGGCTGCCGAGATTATATTTTTCTGATTTTGTCCAGGGGTCGCTTCCTGTATTTTTCATTGTAACGTTCACAGTGGCAGTTTGTCCGGGTGTTAGTGTTGTTGGAATATCCTGTTGCGAAACAAAATTAGCATTTGGGAAAATAAGTGGGCCTTCCCCTTTCCAAGCACTTAACATTGCATAAATATTTCCCTTCCTTTGTTCGGGAGTAGCAATATTTGCAAGGGCTTCGACTCCAAGCCTATCTTCTAATTGTTTTAAATAAAGACTACGAATTGCCAAATGCGTGCCTTGCGATTCCCAGTATCCCCTGTAAATACCCGGATGTCCGGTATGACTTACAGTGCCGGCTACCTCAGGTCCAATACATCCGATAGCATAATTTTGTGCGCCAGCGGCAGCATCATTTACATAAGAAGCACATTCAAGGTTCCAGCCAACAGTTTGAGCACCGCACCAGGCATGACCAGCACTTGTTGCAGCAAACTCAGTAATTTCCATACTGCTAGCTGCTTTAATATTATCAAACAAAGTTCCTACAGCCCAACGATGATGAGGTCCAAGTACATTTAGTCCATGTTCGGAACAAATATCTAAAAACACATTCGGTCCCGGAATTCTTGCGTGTGTTACAACATCATGCCGTCCATACTCTGAAAAACAACGCTGAAATAGAACACGAGTTGAAACTGCATCAAGGCAAAATCCATAACGCCATCCACCAGATACTGGTCCCATAGGATTAATAGAGGCACATTCTTCTGCAGTAAAGTGGGTTGCTTCCCAGCACATAATCGCTGCCTCACTTGTACGTGTATTCGTTACACCGTGAACCCACGAATTATCTATCCATCGCGGTCTTATCCCTACACGTAAACGATTTGAACTTGAAGAAGCTGAAATATCAGTACCAGCGCCTTCAATACGAAGATCTTCCACTCCTACATTATTAAGTCGTCCCGTCCATGAAATTTTTGAAATCTCTCCACCTCCATATTTCGTCTGCATGGGTTGAACAATAGGACAGTCAATTGTAATGGTAGTACCAACAATCGCAGTAATTAAGCGCTTCTGACCTATTCTATATTCTGCTGTTGTCCAATAATCGGCAGGATTACTTATATAAACATTGACCTTAATATCATCAAGCCATGTCTGATTTGGAGTAAAATAAACAGTTATTAAATCACCAACGGCATAAGCAGTTGTACTTGCAACCGTAAAACTGTTAGCACCTGTTCCGACATAATCTGTAGTAATTCTAGTGATATTTGAAGTTACAACACTCTTACTTACAGGCTCCATAGTAATCATGGTGTGATTTTGATTAAAGCTTGAATAAAGTACCGTTCCATTTGCTCCCTGACCTTCGCCCCGCAATACTACTCCGCTTGCCCATATTTTCAGTGCTGTTCCATAACCGTCGGAGAGTACAGGGATATTTCCATCATTCAACCGATATGTTCCAGCTTTGAGTAATACAGCGCCTCTGAATCCATTGACATCAAGTGGCATAGAACATACCTGATCAATGGCGGCTTGTATACGTGTTCTGTCTTCTCCTGACGCTTGAGGACTTAATGTTATTTTAACCGGCACTTCTCCAACAGGAATTTTAACTCCACCACCCATATAACCAGCATACGAAAAATCCGGAATGATATTAACTTCATTTGTTTCGTTGGTATTGGCATGTAGTTTATAAACCAGTTTCCCATCTGTACCCACAGAAACTAAAGGTTGCGAGAACCCATTCAATGTGATTAAAAAGAATAGTAAAATAAAAATTATGGCTTTCATACAATTCAATTAATTTTCATAAAAAACACTTACTATAGAAACAGATTCATTGATATAAAAACAACTTACTCTATATATGCTACTGTTCTGTTAAGGATGTTTTGACACTAAGATCTGAAATGCGTCGAATCGCTTCAAACGGTTGAACGCTACTCTCCGCACAACCGCTTGAAGCGGTTTGTCAGGTTGGAACTGACAAATTCAACTTAACATAACACTACTTGTAAATGTGTAATTTATTTTTTTTGCAGAACTATTTATATCGTAATGTAATTAAACATAACTTATTTTTGAACAACTAACTTACGTGTAACCTTTGATTGACCCGACTCAACAGAAACAAAATAGACAGATTCTCTCAACATCCCATTTGTATTTATATTTAAATACAATTGATTATTCAAATTTTTTTGATAAACTGTTTGTCCCATTAAATTAATAATTTTAACTTCAACATGATTGCTATTTTCATAACCAGTCATAACAATAGATAAATTACCATTTTTCAAGGGATTGGGATAAATATTAACTGACTTTTCGTTGTTGTTATTAAAAACCAAATCATTCGTACCCGAAATAACACTAGCAAGTCCTAACTGAATTGCATCTATTCTTGTTGTTATGCTGGCAGTTTTAGTGTTGTCATAGATACGAAACCAATTAATTGCATTCAAGTTAGGCGTTCCAGTTACAGACGCAGTACTCGGACTTAAATTCATTAAATTCCAACCATTTGTTAATCCGGTAGCTAAAATTGCCCACTGGTATTCATTTACATCTGCTACTCCGGAACTGCCTATTTCAATACATACTTTTACAAATTTGGTTACGTCTGAAATATAATACCAGAATACTAATTTACAATCTGTCGACGTTGCACCTGAATTATAGGGAGTTGTCAGCACTTTTTTAAATTCTTCGGAAGTATTTCCTACAAATTCTAAACAACCAGCACCCTGTTTTTGATCCACGGCATTGAGTTTTGATGTTGAAGACCATTTAGTTAAAGCATCGCAATCATCAAAATATGAAAACGTATCTATAATAACTGGACTCACAGAGATCACCGAAGTATTTGTTTTATTTCCATCTTGCGTGGTGGCAGTAATGGTGACAGTTCCAGGCGCAATTGCTTTCACAAGACCACTTGTATTCACTGTTGCAACAGCCGCATTGCTTGTTTCCCAACTTACTGTCCGATTAAAAGCATCCACCGGAGCAACAATTGCAGTAAGTTGCTGACTGCTGCCAACTTTTATATTGGCTGTGGCAGGACTTATTGTTACGCCAGTTACTGAAGCAGTAGGGTTGCTAACATTAATTAATACAGTAGTTGTACTATTCGCTTCCAAATTCACACTTATATCAACAATATGAAAATTTGTTCCATCGAATTCCTGTTCAGTATTACCAATAGAAACTGTGTAACTTACTCCCTTTGGCATTACAAAACGAACTCTTGCATTCGATATTGGAAAGCCAAACTTATTAACTATCGTTGCTGTATTCGCTGGCAATGTACCGTTATTTGCATTTAAATACGTAAGTGTAAGGTTAGGTTTATACAAAGCAGGCGTCAACAAGTCCGATGGATTTTGCAATGCTTGAACTGCTGCGGTTGGACCACCAACCGGCGTCCAAGTTCCTGTAACAGCATTGATTTTGTATAAATTAAAAGCAAATGCCTCTCTCATATCATCGGCAGCATACACATTATTTACCCAAGGATTGTCGCTCGAATGATGCACATGACCGGCAATACCTGCCGTCATATTTGCTCTGGCCGTCAAATCATCAACCCGTGCACCACTTGGACCATGAAAAGCACCAATCCTTAAATTACCAGTGCCAACGGTGGTTAACCATGCAGCAGCATCGGTTATTTGCTGAGTAGGATTGAAGCCAAGCCAGGCGTTATTCATTACCATGTAACGTCCATCTCCATACGTAAAATTATAGGATTGAAGACCATAATATTGATTGTAAAACAATGAATTAGTCAACGGATCTGTATCGGTTCCAACACCATTTCCAGGCGTATCATGATTTCCAGGCGTCATAAATGTGGCTGCAAAAGCATCGTTCATTCCTTTTATTCCCAATGATGGAATGCCATGAAAATAAGATTCTTCTCGCTCAGGATGATTACGTACATTGTACTGATTATCGCCTGTTTCGAATAATATTTCGGGGTCAATAATATTGGCAATATCCAATACAGTAGATATTTTTTGTAAAATTAAATTTTCATCATAACCTCCCTGCGCTCTGTGAGCATCGGACATGTGGACTACATAATAATCAGATTTATATGTTTTTATTACCTTAACTGCTCCAGTAGATATTACATCGCCAGTTGTAGTTTTCAATACAAGATCATACCTGTCTGCAGGAGTTCCAGCAGGCACAGTAACTGTAATTTTTGTATCGAATGTATTGTTCGAGTACTTGTCGTAAATCCAATTGCCAGCAAGTACACTTTTAGTTGTACTTACATTATTATACTTGCCCTGCAACTCTACGGAATTAATACTTTGTCCGTTGTCGGCTTTAAACCACACTTCAAAAGTTTCAGCACTTTTTACAATGGCGGTAGTTGACCGCCATGGATATATAATCGATGCGGAACTTATGGTTGATGTAAAGCTGATTAAGAATAATAAAATAAATAGGGATAGCGTTTTTTTCATCTTTGTTATTGATATTTGTTGTTCGTTGAATATGTAAGGGGTTTAATGTAGTGAGGATATAATTATTTGTTTTATGCTATTTGCTTCTAAATCAACAATTAAATCAACAATTTTGAATTTATCGCCATCGAATGATTGCTCAATGCTCCCTTTTGAAATTACGTATTTTTTTCCCAATGGAAGAACAAAACGTACTTTTGCGCCTTCAATCGGGAAATCAAATTTATTGACTATTGTTGCTGTATTCGTTGCATTTGTGCCATCATTTGCATTTTCATAAGTGAGGCTGAGCTTGGGTTTGTATAATTCAGGTGAGTCCATATCTGTTGGATTTTCGACATATACCACTTGTGCGGTCGAGCTGCCAACAGCTGTATATTTTCCTGTTTTTCCATCTACTTTATACAAGTTAAATTCCATATTGTCCCTAACGGAATTGACTATATACTGAATGGGTTTATTATTTAACGGTGCTGGATTTTGATTTGCAATGTGATGATTATGTCCAATCATAACAAAGCCCAAGTTTACAATACTGTCAAAAGCTATCAATTCCTGATTTTTAATATGAGCAGCACAAACTCGCAAGTTCCCATTTCCGACTTTTTTAAGCCATAAATTTGCATCAGCAATTTGTTGAACAGGATTAAAACCATCCCAACCATCATTTATTGCCATATAACGACCTTTACCATATTTGAAATTATACGCTTGAAGCCCCCACCAATTATTCCACCAGTCCGATTTTTCTTTATAAAAACCCTTCTCTTTCAGTTTGTCAAAATCATAATCATGGTTTCCAGCAACGGTAAATGTAGCAGCGTTTAACTTGTTCAATCCTTTTGTACCAAGCTGATTGTTACCCATAAACAGTTGGTTCATTCTGTCTTCAGTTGGTCGGTAAAGGTTGTCGCCGGTATTGAAAACTAATTCAGGATTAATAATATTCGCAATATCAATAATGGTTGAAATCCTTTGCAAAGTAGTATTATAGCGGCTTTGGAAGGCATGAACATCAGAAAAATGCAAAATATAATAATCTGATTTATAACGTTTAATAACTTTTACAGCAGCCAATGATGTATCCTGACCTGCGGAGGTATTCAGAATAATATCATACCGATCGGAGGGTGTTTTAAGTGGTACTTTAACAGTAATTTTTGTATTATACGTATTTTGTGATGTAACATCATAAACCCAACTTCCGGTTTCAATTTTTATAGTGGTTGTAACAGTGTTATATTCTCCTTGTAAAATTACTGATTTAACAGTCTGACCTTCATCAGCGTTAAACCATACTTCAAAACTTTCTCCTGCTTTTGCAATGGCAGTAGTTGCACGCCATGGATATACTATTTTAGCAGCAAAAATAGCACTGGTTAAACTGATAATTAAAAATAGAATTGAAAGTGTAGCGTATTTTCTCATTGAACTTGTTTTTTTATTAGAGTCAAGTATTTTGAATGTAAAACTACCTGACTTTTTGAATTATTTTCGAATAAAAATCTTCTACTGAAAGTATGTAAACATTGTTTTAAATTAAAGCAACTGAGTAAATGGTGAGTCGAGTAGGATTATTCCTATTTTCCTGAAAAACAGTTTGTCCCATCAAGTTAATCAACTTTAGCTGTACATTGCCCGATTGTTCAAATCCTGAAAAATGAACAGATAAATTCCCTTTATTTTGTTTATGTACTTGCATAGATTTACTTTCACCTTTTGAGCATACAGCAAGGAAGAGAAGAAAACCAGGAATATTCAAACCAAATTTACTATGCGATTTCTCATTTTTAACAGCACTATAATAGATTAAATAAAATTTCTACTGTCAAAGATATATATTTGCAATTAATAGAAGGATTAATATTTGATTAATGGAAATTTATATTTGAAATTAGTTGAAAGAATTACATCGCGGAAAATATTACGATAAACCATTTGACAAAAATGCAAAAAAAATGAATGTTAAAATATTAGATATATAAAAAGAAGTTCAACAACTATTTCAAAATTCGGAGCTTATTGAATCGAGGTATTGAGCACTTTTTCGTACTGCTTCGAGCATGTCCGTTGCACAATTTTCCAACTCAACAACTAACCATGAAACTGAAGTGGGAATTGCTCGAATTATAGTCGCATAATCCATTACACCTTCGCCAACGGCAAGGTTTAGATTGGGTGGAGAGATCGAACCATCTTTAACATGAAGCAATTCAACACGGTTGGATAAAAAACGAATTACTTCCAGTGGATCTGCGCCACCAACCGCCAAGAGGTAAGTATCTATTTCAAGTTTAATGGTAGGGCTAAGGTGTTTTACGAACTCATAAAATGCATACTGGTTGTTTAAAACACGAAATTCAAAGTCGTGATTGTGATACAGTAATTTTCGTCCAGCTACATTTATTGCCATTTCGGCATCGTTTAGTTGTTCTGCTAAATCTCGAATTGAGCTTTCGTTTTTGAATGTTTCTGGAGGTGTCCACGGACAAATTAAATTCGTACAATTCAATGCTGCAGCAGTTTCCAACGATTGTTTCAAACCATCCGAGGAAATAACATCGCAATGCATGCCAATTACTTCAAGATGTAAATTGTTGAGTAACTGTGCAACTTGTTCTGACTTCCGATTATGAAGACCGGCTAATTCAACCCCATCATAACCCGCTAGTGCAACAGCCTCTAATGTTCTTTCAAAATCGTTAGCAAGTTGTTCGCGTACCGAGTAAAGTTGTAATCCAATGGGGATATGCATGATTGTTACTTTTATCCAATTTTCGCTTTTTCGCAGCCCATCTCACGCAGTTGCTTTATCCACAAAGCTGAAATTTCTGGCGATACTGTTTCTAAGTCGGGTAATGTTTCGATTCTTCCTATACTGGTTCGTTTACTATTTCCCATAGTGTGGTAAGGCAGAATTTCGATTCCTTTCAGGTTAGGGTATTTATTGTGCAACTGAGTTATCGCCCTGAAATGTTGTTCAGTATCGTTAATGCCCGGAATAACAGGACAACGTAGGATAATCGAAATACCTTGTTGATAAGCCAATTCTAAGTTTTTGAGTATGGGTTCGTTGGGAACGTTGGTATATTCAGCATGTTTTTCGGAGCCGGTAATTTTATAATCAAATAACAATGTATCCACCAAAGGCAAAATTTGTTGAAAATTTGATATTGACACAAACCCCGAAGTTTCAACACAAGTATTCACTCCCAAATCCTTGCATCGTTTAAGAATTTCGAGAGAAAAAGAGAAATGCAACAATGGTTCGCCGCCACTAAGCGTAATTCCGCCACCAGAATTTTTATAGAAATCGAAATCGGACATTACTTCCTGCATCACTTCATCAACACTCATTTCGTTGCCAATCAATTTTAATGCATTCGAATTGCAAGCCTCAACACATTTACCACAACTAATACAGTTTTGGTAATCAATAAAATGATTGCCGTTTGTAAATCGATGTACTTCTTGTTCACAAACCTTGGCACAATCGCCACAAAGCGTGCATTTATCTGCGTAAAAAAACAACTCCCGTTTAGTGGAAGTTGCTTCTGGATTATGGCACCAACGACAATCCAGCGGGCAACCTTTTAAAAAGACGGTTGTCCGTATACCGGGACCATCGTGTAAGGATGCCCGCTGAATGTCGAGAATATAAGTTTTTTCAATCATATTTTTTAGAACAAAGAACAAAGAGTAAAGAAAAAAGATAAAAAGATTAACGCAAAACACTGAACACAAAACGCTAAACTACGAATCTTCAAATCTTCAAATTTTCAAATCTTCAAATTCTTCAATACGTTGTTCTACTAATAATTTCCAACTGCACATCGCGTGGCAAATCAACAAAACGAGCACTGAATCCGCCAATCCGAACAAAGGTATCTTTGTACTTTTCAGGTTCTACGATTGCTTTTTCGAGGTCGCCCCTGTTTATGACAGTAATCATTGCCTGTGATCCACCTTTTTTGAAATAAGTATCGATTAACATGTCAAATTTTTCACGGTCGTTTGTCAGAAAATCAGAACCAAACCGCATGTTTTGAACAGCACCAGCATGTATGGCATGACTTGGTTTTACAATTGAATTAATCAATGCAGTTATACCCTTTTTATCATTTCCACCTGCTGGCGTATTTGCATTTGCCATTTCGCGACCAGCTTTACGCCCATCGGCCGAAGCACCTACCCAGCGACCAAGTATCGTATTTTGTTTATTGTTTACCAATACATTCAAATACCAATGTAAATTTGTACGTTCACGTTGATCGCGCATGGTATTACACATATAATCGTGTAAATCCACCATAACATCATCGGCATACGCATTGTCGTTACCGTATTTCGGACACTCTTTTAATTGTTTATGCACTTTTTCGTATCCAACAAAATTAGCATCTAAGGCAGCAATTAACTGGTCGGCAGTAAGTGTTTTGTCATCAAAAACCAATTTCTTTATAGCCGTTAAACTATCCGCTGTATTAACACTCCCAAACGACTCCAACGAGCCTCCTAAATATCTTATTCCGCCATCAAAAATTGCTTTTCCACGTGCAATACAATCATCGTACAACATACTTAAATAAAGATAGGGTGCTTGTTTCCCAGATTCTACATATTCCAATTCTTCGTGGTCGGCAAGAATTTCTACAAAAAATGCAATTTGTTTTTTAAATGCTTCGAAAAACGCATCATAAGTTTTAAAATCATGCAAATTTCCAGTGGCCAAACCCAATCGTTTACCTGTAATGTGGTCAATTCCATTGCGTAAGGTTACATCCAATGTTTTTAACACATTAAACGAACCACTTGGCGTACCAAATCCCGCATGGTCGATGGTTATTTCACCACAACCCAAAGGCAGATATTGTTCTGCATCTTCCAACGGTACATTGTGTGCATTTGCTACTGCTGGAATCAACACATCATCGTTATACAACAAAGGAAAAGTATAGCCCATGGCAATTAAATCCAATGATTTTTCCATCAACATTGGATTCATGCCTTCGTAAAAACGTAGCGTGGTTTGTGGCAAAATATCTTTACCATAAGTTCTCATTGTTTCAAGAACCAACAAGGCAAAACGATCCGCATTTTTTTCATTTCTACGGCCTTTACCACCAATAATTACCCGACCATCAACATCACGAAACAATTCAATTATTAATCTCCAAAACGAATGCATCAATGATAATGCTTCAGTTTCAGAAATAACTCCGTTATCAATATCGCGGGCGTAGAAATCGCCCAAATACACATCTACCCGACCCGACTCTAAGGACCCACACAACAAAGTATATAACCAAGACAATTGCAAGGCTTCGTAAAAAGATCCAGGTTTAGAAACAGCATTTTTATTCAAAACCTCAGCCAACTGAATCAACTCTTTGGCTCGCTTAGGATTTGAACAGGTTTTTGCTTTATCCAAGGCTTGTTTTTGGTAATGATAACACGAAGCAATAAAAGCATCCAAAGCCATTAACATGCCTTCGAAAAGCATGTAATCGCCGCCTTTAACTCTCGACAAGTCTCGTTGAATGGCAATTTCAGTTATCAATCCCGGAATTCCGAGCGTTAATAATTTATCGTAATCGACAAAAACACCTGCCATTCGGTAGATAGGATTGGCAATTAGCGGTTTGAAATTGTAAGGAAGAGAAACAATTTCATCTCTGAAAAGTACAGGAAGCATTTTTTCTGTAAATGCTGCTTCTACTTTCGCCTTCGAATTTTCAGTTTTCCAAAAATGAATCATTTCGTGCACAGCATCGCGTTGTTCCAATGGTATATTACCTCGTTCGATGGCTTCGATTATTTTCTGTTCGTGGCAAAAATACCCGTAAGCAGCCCCACCGGGTGCATTGTGCGGACTAAAACCTACCCAACCCCAGTTTGTACGACCAGCCAATCTATCATTTTCTTGTATTTCAGTCAACACAGCTGGAAATTGTGCTTGCAAACATCTTGCTTCACGCAAGGCGATATGTTCTCCTCTATTTTGTCGGTATACTTCGGTGAAATTCAATTCCATCGAGAAATCATCTATTTTTTGCATATTCTTCTTCTTAAATTGTATATAGTAAATGAGTAAATAGTAAATGAATTACTACCATGCATTTTCTTTTACATAAGCTATAATTTCATCCACATTGGCATAAGCCACAGCAGTATAAGTATCGGCAGCACCATAATATATTGCCATTCGTCCGGTTGCACCATCGGCTACCACGCCAGTTGGGAAAACCACATTTCCAACATATCCGGCAGTTTCGTAAATTTTTTCGGGTGTCAACAACGGAAACTTACAACGGTAAAGCACTTTCGAAGGCTCGTTAATGTCCAATATGGCAGCGCCCATACTGTACACAAAACTGTCGCAAGTATCTGTTACTCCATGATATAACAACAGCCAACCTTCGGTTGTTTCGATAGGGATTGGTCCCGGGCCAATTTTTACCCGTTCCCATTTCAACGGACCGGCTGTAAATACCATGCGGTGTTTTCCCCAATACGTTAAATCAGGACTTTCGCTGTAAAAAATATCGCCATAGTTTACAGCCATACCCTTACCCATTGGACGACTAAGCATCGCAAATTTACCATCAATTTTTCTAGGAAATAAAACTCCATTACGGTTAAATGGCAAAAAGGCATTCTCTATCTGATGAAAAGTTTTGAAATCGGTAGTCCAGGCTTGACCAATGGTAGCTCCGTAATAGGTATTGCACCAAGTGATATAATATTTATCTTCAATTTTACACAAGCGAGGATCGTAGGCAATGGTTATTTTGCCCAACGCCGATTCCGAACAGATAAAATTGATAGGTTCTTCCTCGATTGTCCAATCAATACCATTAGGGCTAGTTCCTAAATGTAAATTGGGATCCATCGAAAGTGAATCCACACGAAAAACACCGATAAAACCGTCTTCCCAAGGAATTACGCAGCTATTGAATACACTTCGTGCCTTTGGCATAGGGTGCAAATCGATAATTGGGTTTGTACTGTGTCGCCATACAACTTCTTTGCAATCGGCTGGTTTTGGCTCCCAAGGCATATTTGGGACTGCATCGCCTATTAGCGCACTTTTATTTTCAGTTTTCATGATAATGATATACTTGTTTGATTTGTTACTATTTTTTGTTTCTCTTTTAATTAGTCGTGTTGCGTTAAAGAGGAAATGACGCATTATTATTTACTTAAAACATTGATTCATTTTATCTTCAAATTTTCAAATCTTGCATTTTCAAATTAATTTTTCAGGAATATTCATTCTCAAATCTAAATCACCTAACTTCCCAAACTAACAATAAATATCAGCAAGGCAACAACACTTACAACTGCAAGTGAAGAAATAATAACACCCAGCCAATCTTCGCGGTTCCATTTACGGAATTCCCAGTTTGAATTCGGGAAAATTTTCAGGTTATTGAATCGAGTTGGATTAGCACGAGTAAGTGCCATTTCTCTTTCATCGTCTTCATGTGTACCTACAACTGGAGTAAGCATCTTTCCATAAAATTGGTCCAAAAGTTCTTTGTCCTCTGGTTTAGTAAAAAATGCCACTAACATCAATACTAGGAATGGAATAATAATGCGAAATAAAAATGTTAGTGTTTCGTTGAGTGAATATGAATTTTTTGATAAATCCCAACCTAATTTGTCTAATGCTATTAATTCAACCTTCAAATAACCTTTGCCTACTGAATTTCCATTTGAAACATCAATACCTTCGCTCCAAAAAACTGATTTCTTTGGCAACAACACTTTCTTTTCAAATCGATCGCCCATTTTAAGCACAAGAGGTCGTGGACTTTCTGATTTCCCTAATGCGTTCAATTGATCCCATGTGGCAACAACACAATCACGCTCCTGAACATCCATTTGCCTTGCTACATAACTACGGGTAACTGGAATTGCATTTGTTGTCATAGATAGATATTGCGATGTACGTACTCCAGGAAACATTGGCATCCCAAAAGGCAACACTACTGTGGCGACAAACATGACCACCATCGATGTCCATGCTCCGGCACTATTAGATCTGCGCCAAAGCATTCCAAGCCAAAAAGCAGCTGCAAGTATACAGTTGAACATCATTGTCATCTTAAAAAGCTCAAACAAACCTTTGGATTGTGTGGCAATGTAAGCTGAAAACAATATATACAAAGCACTGAATATTCTTCCAACCCAAATGTAATGATTTTCGGAACAGTTAGGGCGAAAGGGGCGATACAGATTATTGGTAATTAATGCTGCTGCAGTAAGCATAAATGCTGAAGCCGATGACATTAATGCTGCAATCAGACAGGCAATCATTAATCCAACCAATCCCATATTGAGTGGACCAAGTAAATCGCGCGTTGCAAGTCCCCACACATAGTCGGGGTCAGAAATTGAATTACCATAAAGCACCACAGTAAGCAATGCAACCAAGCCCCACATAACACTTGTATAGCGTTTGAGCAACATCCCAGACACAAACCCATAGCGAGCCGTATAATCGTCTTTTGCTGAACCACAAGCTGTCATTTGGTTTGCTTGAACAGCTGTGGTAGTAATAATCATAACAGAGAATCCGACAATCCAGAACCACGAAAATTCAATTAGATTTGGTGAACCCCAAATTTCCATAAAAGATGCCGGCAATACTTTGTGCATGGATTGAAATGCACCCAGAAATCCTTCGCTGCCAAATTGCAGATTTATTTTGGCCAAGGCAAAAGGAATAAGCATAATCGATAAAATAATTATGAATATCCCCTGCACCAGATCGACCATAAATGCAGCTGTAAGTCCACCTTTACTCGCGTATAGAAAAGATACCAACGCAACAATAAATATTAACCAGTTTTCGCTCAAATAGGAGTATTCTTTCTTCGGGTTCAGCGCTTGTAATTCAACCAAACGCGATTTCTGATTATTATTGAGTAGTTCAAAATCAACCGCTTCGAGTTTTTCTTTTTCCACAGCTTTGTAATATTCCACACGTTCAATAGGGTTTAATTCTGTGACCGGTTTGGATGCAATTGCAGATACCGTTTTGGACATAGCCACAAAACCTATGGCTGCAATCAGCACAAAGAAAATGGATTGACATACAGCATAAAATGCCGCCATGCGTTTTGATTTATAACGTTCTTCGAAAAAATCACCCAAGGTGAGTAAACGCAATCGACGGTACCAGATGGAGGTCATCCAAAACACAGGCAGGTTAATTAACCCGCCAGCCAGCATTGCCCAGATACCCGATGCGCCGTTGGAGTTGACCATGGTGGATGTAGTCGTAACATTTTCGACCGATGTGGCTTGTCCAAATGCTGCAAAAGTCTGAATTAGTTTACCAAAACGCCTTCCTCCCATAAAGTAATCTTCCCTACTGTTAATTTTACGGGCTACTCGTATGGCGATTACTATAATTAACACAAAATAGAAGATGATAATTACAATATCAAGGATAGACAATCCCCAAAAAATATTCTGAGTCATATAACTGTTTGAATAAGAGTCGGAACGATACATTCAAATTGTTTACACAACTCAACGTCCCTAAATATAGTACTACTTTTAAGTTTACAAAGTACAAAAATAGAGGAGAGGCATTAACAATACGATTAATATATGATTAATAGAGGAAGGAAGCGAAAGAAATACAGCGATTTATTACAAAAGCTTTAAATTAATACAATCAAGTATAGGTCAATGTATACTCATTTGTCGTTTCTTATAAATAAATTTCATATTTTGTTTCATTAAATAAATTATTTATAATGTCGTTAACAATTTGATAATTTGTATTAGCAATTCTATATTCTAAGTAACTCCTATCCAATTCGTAATTTATTATTATTGACGAACTTTTTTCACAATGAGATATAGAAAACTCATAACAAGTTCCATCAAAAGTCCGAGGCTCACTTGGTTTTTCCTTATTTTCATTTATAAATATTGCTTTTGAAAATGTATCCAACATCCTTTTTTTAAAAGTAGAACTAATTGCTGTTGAAAAAAAATGAGTTTGTAAAGTGACTTCAGAAGCTCCAATACGTCTCAACCTAAACAATTCATCCCATAAATTCTTTTCAATTATTCTAAGTTCAAGAAATGATTGATTTGCTTTTTCAATTATTCGAATTGAATACTCTGGATTCACAAACGATGGTTTTGCTATAAACAACAATACTTCTTTTTCTTTTAGGGTGTCAATCTTAGGTTTTAGGCTCTTTATTAACTCCGTTTCATACCAATCACTTATACTTTGACCATGGCTAAAAACACTTATTAGCATAAAGAAAATAACAAATAAACAATTAAATTGAGGCTTTCTCATTTTTTTATAAATTTATAAGAACTATCACTTCCAATAGTTAGAAAATAAATGCCAGCAGATAAATCACTTACACCAATGATTCCAGAGGTCTTAGAGTTGAAGATTATTTTTCCAGTTAGGTTGCGAATCGTAACAAGAGTTGCACCTTCAATCCCTCCAATGTGTAATATATCAGATACTGGATTGGGATAAATTGTAATTTTCTTATTTTGATCTTCATTTAAAGTTTTTACCGAAGTTGTCAAATTATTGATTTTGATTGATGAAACAGCTTTATCAAAATTATAGGTAGAAAGAGTGGATGCATTGCCCATAAGAGTTAACGATTGCCCATTAAAATTGTCTTCGGAATACAGCTCAACTTGAAATCCATCAGGCACTTTTACTGACGAAGCCCAATCGTTTGGACATCCAATTGCCAGAAGTTGCAATTTTGTATAATTTCCTATTGATAATGTCTGGCTGGGAGTACCGGCATAATTATTTTCTCCATAAAAAACAACTCCAACCGTTTGCCAACTATTATTTTCAAGGTTGGTAGTAAAGATTCCGGAAGAAGCATCATTTCTGTACGCAAGCTGCCCGCTTGACAAGTTGGCTACGGTGTTAGTTGTAAACACAGCATTTCCTGTTGATCCTGACTTAATCAAAATGCCTTGAAGTGCCGAATTTATTATTACATTGCTAGTATAAGTTGCATTGCTGGATTGTACATCAATACCAATTCCGGGCGAATCCCAAATTATATTTGAATTGATGGTGGCGACAGCATCATCACATACTGCAATTCCTCCATGTCCGTAATTGGTTCGGATACCACAACCACGAAGGATCAAATTGTCTTTCACTAAAACCGACTCACAAGGGTTTCCATTAACTCCAAATTCTCCAATTCTAATTCCGTTGCTACTTGTAGGGTCAGTGATTAGATTACCTGCCACAATGGAGTTTCTACCACCTGCAACACGCATTCCATTTGCCCAGAATGCAGCAATTGATGTATTATTTATAACCTTAATATCCAACATATTACTGGCTATTCCACCACCGTTTTGTGCATTAATGGCAATTCCATCATCGCCTGAACCAATTATATAATTGTTTTGTGCTGTAAGTCGTATGCCAAGTTTATCGGAGTCGACTACCGGACCATTATTTAGATTAATACCATCAGCCCAACTTTCGGTCGCTCTACAATCTTGTATTAATCCATCCGTTCCGCTGCACCAAAAACAAGCTCCACCACGATGCACCCACACACGCTGAATTGTCCAACCTTTAGCACCTTTCATTAAAACGCCATAATCGTGCCCCTGAGCCACATCTCTACCCGACTCACGATTATCAATATACAAATCCTGAACATTACAATTTGCCAAGTTTAACGCATGTTGTGTACCATCCATGATTGGTTGAATAGTGCTATACCACATCCCAGCCCCATAAATTCCTATTCCGTTGGCAGTAATACGACCCGAATGATTGAAAACACCTGGTGGAATCCACATTACTTTTCCCTGTGATTGACAGGCTGAAACACAGGATTTTATTGCATTTGTGTCGTCAATATCGTCATTGGCAATTGCACCATAATTAACAATGGAAAGTGTATTTGGTGGTTGAGGCAAAGCAGCTGCAACGTTTTCTAATTGTATTAAATCAATATTATAGTAATCCGCAGTATTGGAAGCTTCTTTTTTTAGGGTAATAGTACTTCCTGATGGAACAATAGTTCCAGCAATAAATGCACGAGACTGATCATAAAATTTTTTAGGCGTACCAGTGGCAGGATTATTATCGGTAAAAGCATTGGCACCATACACCCAACTATACTTTGAAGTAAAGGTCAAAGCTTGCCGAAACACAGCATTAACGTACAAGTTCAAGGTAGCGGTAATGCCACCACCTGTCGGAGCATCTGGAATAGAAGCACGTACCACTATTGTATTGGCATCGGCTAAGGTTATCCATGAAACCGATTCAGCTGTTGCATTCAAATTAACACACTTTCTACCCGAAGATTCGAGCTCAACAGTTGGTACCAATGGTAAAGATGTCATTGCCAAAATAGTGGCTCCATTTTCAAGACTGCCATCTTCAGCCTCATAAGTATCAAAGGGCATTGTGGCTCCCTGCGCTGAAGCAATTTGGAATGAACTGAATACTACAATTATAAAGCAAAAGCCTATCTTGAAATAAATCTTTTTAATATCCATAAATTAAACTACCTAATATATTTACATCGAACTACTTACAATCAATTATATCAACATAACGATGTGCGACACTATCTTTATAAACGGTTATTACTCTAAAACCTGACTTTGCTTTCCCCAATTGTTTGCCTATTGCCGATGTGGTAATCATGTCGATACCTTCGTATGTAGCTTCTGCATTGTTATGATGATGCCCTGCGAATACTGCTTCAACCCCATTTTCCTTGAAAAGTTGCATATATTCTAATCGTTTCACCTGAAGAATATTCGAATAGCCATCCTTTTCATTAATATTAGAAATAAAAAAAGGATGATGAGAAAATATAATTTTGCGGGTATTGGCTTGTTTCTTATTCAGCGATTCTTTCAACCAATTCAGTTGTTTTATTTCCTGTTCGGCTCCCGAATTAATAAGGCTACTATTTATTCCAATAAGTTGTACCCCTTTATAACTAAAATCAAAATTATCGTTTGGGTAATATTTAAAATAAAAATCAAGGGTTTCTTTAGTTGGCACTTGACCAACATCGTGGTTGCCGGGAATTAAATAAACGGGAATATTTTTCTTAAATAATGATGTGAGCTTTTTGAATGCATTAATTTGATTGGTATCAGTACGTTGATTTACAAAATCGCCGGTTATTACTACGAATTTTGGTTTCAGCTTGTTAATCTGATGAATTGCCGATGTATATAAGCGAACTTCTTCCTCGCTATTTGCATTTTTGCTGAACATACCCATCTGTATGTCGGTCAATTGCACAAAAGTAAATAACTCCCCACGCTGTTTTCCCCAAACCATCAAAGTGGTAATCAGAATGAAAAATGTTAGTAAAAGTTTTTTTGTTGAGCTCATCATAATAGTATTTTTTACCAATAAAAATTCTCTAAACTTAGATAAATAATATCGATTTTGTTTTTTTATATATAAATTTGATATTTATCAAAATAGGTTTTTAAGCCATCTGTTGGATAAAAAAATACTGTATGACCAAC
Organism: Bacteroidales bacterium; assembly: GCA_038222885.1. Taxonomy (GTDB): domain Bacteria; phylum Bacteroidota; class Bacteroidia; order Bacteroidales; family Paludibacteraceae; genus Paludibacter. The sequence continues at coordinate 23,230 of JBBRHJ010000007.1, forward strand.
TGGAATATATTTGTTTTTGATTTCGTATTTCACATCAGAACAACCTATATCCTTTAAAAGCTTAACCAAAACGCTTACTTTGCTTGCTGAATTTGGAATACTAATTTGATATTTAGAGTTAATATAATCTCCAAATCTAATATAGGCACCGACGATAAACGAGATTTTTTGTAGTTCCGTTTTAAAAATATCCAATTTCAGTTTTCCTGTATAAATTGTATCGAAATAAATCGTAGAAAAATCTTTTGTTTTAGTTAGCGAATCAATATTTAATGTTTCAAAATCAGCTTCTCCACTATATTCTTTTCTGCCAGAAGGTTCATAATTATAGAACTTTTCAATATTACGGGCTAGTGATTCGGAATATAGTTCAAATTCGTCTTTCAATGTAGTTTCGTTTTTCTCAGCACTAAAAACTAAATCAGGATATGTAGGTCTGAAAATTGAATCTATCAGCAAGCACATTTTTTTTTCTGATTGATAATACACATCAACTCTCTTTTCAATTTTCTTGTATTTTTCCCGACCCATATAATCGCTCAATGTTCCAACAAGAAAATAATCATGGTCTATTTTAAGAATGGAGTTTTGTCCATTACTCAATTGAATTATACTAAGTAAAAAAAACATCAGATAAATTCGTTTCATGTCTTATATTTTTCATTATTAAAATTCGTTTGTTCAAAAAAGATTACAGCATGCTTGCGCGTTTAGAAAATCAGTGAAACCAAGATACTATTTATTTGTAATTTAAGGCTAAACTCCAATGAATTGAATTTCTTATAAGTAAATGGACAAATATAATGTCGCATTTTTTCATTATAATGGAACGCTGATTTGACTGATTGAGCGGATAAATACGGATAAGAATATGACAGATTAAAAAACAGATTTAAGTCATGCTAGCATGACTGATAAGACAGTAAAGTGATACGAAATCATTTCGACAAGTCGAAATTCTTATTTGTTTTTAATCCGCTAAATCAGCGTTTATCCGCGTTCCATTCTTTTATTTCTTCGTTATTATTATAGGACATTATTTCTTTCCAAGTACTTATATGAATAAAAAGATTCGATGGTTTAATCCTATTCTTCATTAACTAAAACATGCATTCAGTGATATTCGGATTAATTTCTTTCCTTCAATTCTGACTTTACTGGCTGCCTAAAGCTAGTTTTAAAGACTATAACTTCTAAAACAAAAACAACTATTACAATTACAACAATAAATAATAATAGCATTTTTAAAGCTTTTCCGATTGATACTTTTTTCATTTCTAATTTCTAATTTCTATTTTGATTGTTTACTTAGTTTCTCAATTAACATATTTGATTGCTTAATTGTGCTCATCATTAGCTCAAACAGGCGATCGGACATATTCAGGTCGGAGGCTTTTGCAGTTAGTGCATATTGATTGTTTTCGAGACTTACATAGCGCTCAACGCGATCTTTGGCTTTTTTAAGCACCAGATTTTGTTCCTTTGTAATATTATGAAGATTGGACGTTTCCATATCTAAGTATTCTGCCTTCATTTGAGCTATTGACGCAGAATCTGGTCTTAAGCTTGGTTCACGGATGTTTAAATGATCAGGTTTTACAATTGTTTTGACTAATTCATCAAATACTTCTTTCATATATTTTTCTTGAAAAGATGACATCATTTCTTTCATAATCAAAGGAGAAGCATCTAACATCTTCTGACCCGATGCAGATTTGTAGAATCGAATAAAATCATTGATTTCAGATTGTGTGAAATACTTGTCGTAATAATCAATCATTTCCGTTTGAATTTTTGGGTACAATTCACTCATCAACTGCTTTGTTTTTTGAATTGTCTCTCTTGATTGAGCAAGTTTGCAAGAATCTTTTATTTGTGCTGTAAATGATCTATTCGTTATTAATTGGACGGATGCATAAGCTTTAATCATTACAGAGTCTTGTTTCATCAACGCAAAGAGTTGTCTAATGGATTCTTTTTTTTCATTTTTGGCAAAACTAATACCAACCAATACAAATACGATAATTGTAATAAGGATACTTTTTCTCATTTTCATTATTTAATTTAGTTCCGTTTTTTTAGACAGCATAAAAACAATTCTCAGCTCAAAAAAAATCAGAATAAGTTTTTTAGTTGAGTTCATCGTAGTTTTTGATAAAAATTAATGGTATGTTATGTTCGTGTTTATTTTAAGGATTTTATACGATTTTTTTAAACCCAAGTTGCAGCATGATTATATTGAGTTGCAGTATTTAAGTTACAACTGACTTTTAAAATTTCTACTTGTTGGCAGTTATTTGTTTAGCTTCAAATCAACAAATTTGTATTTGAAAAACAAACTAAAACCTTTAAAATCTGTTCCTCGTGTATTGTACTTTTCTAGCAAATTGCGATTTTCGTACCCTCTAAGTTCCATACTCAGTTTTTCGTATTCAAGACCTAATCCAGCTGAATAACGGTTAGCACTTTCGAATACATCGAGGTTGAGATGCTCAATTTTAATTGTAGATTTATAATTTCGAAGCATTCGATTGCTAACAAATCCGTTTGCATAAAGACTCATTTTGGTATTAATAAAATACCGATACCTGATACCAAATGGCACCTCGAATGATTGATAGTTGAACTCATTTATGAATGGTTTATCATCGTAATAGCGTTTCTGTTCTACGACACTTTCAATGGGGAAATTATAGCTAGGATGAAACAAAACCGACCACTTATTGTTTGTAAATGGTACGCTAAACTCGAGTTCGGCACCAACAGTTGGAGAAATAAAATTGCCAAAATCATAATCTCCGATTCGGTGATCTAGGTTTTTAACAACTACTGTACGTTGATTTAGCCCGGCAGTCACTCTTATTTTTAAAAAATCCTTTTTTATTTTCTCTTTAACTATAACTTTCTGATTTGTATTAAATTGAGCATTGTACTTCGTAAAATATCTTTTTAATTCGTGCTGTTCATAAGCAATTTTAGTCATGTAGTCGGCACTATAATCAGGGATATTCACTTCTACATACAATTGCTGTCTGAAATTGTTATTTGTAGCTACTAGCATTGTGCCGTTCTCGTTAATAGATTGGTATTGTTTATATACCAATTGATTGATTGAAGTATCATTTACCGAATAAAAAAACCGTGTCAAATTGTATTCGTTGTACATGTACAACGAAGCCTTGCCTTCGACCAATACTTTGAGGAAAAGTTTTTCTGTTAACCAAACAGGATTTTTCGAGGGTGATAATTCGGATATTTCTGAGCGCGATTTATCAATTTCCACAACTCTACTGATATATTTTGATGAGCCAAAAATTTCGAATTCTTTTAATTTCGATGTCTTTATTCTTTGTTGGTCTCCTTGTTCTGTTACTTTATACGACAATTCAATGGGACAAATTTCCCATTCTTTATTTTCAATCAAGCATTCGGTTTTAATACCCTCAGTACTTATAAAATACCCTTTATCGTAGCTGGTCTGACTTATAATTGACATGAAATTCAATGTCAGAAGTGCGAAAAGAATTGTGATACGGTTTGTTATCATAAAAGCTTATTGGTTATTTGCTGAATTGCCGATGTATTTAAGCGAATTGTTCATGACTAGTTGTGTTCTGAGATTTTTTTTGACTAATATTCAGGTGTAACAGCATTTACGCCCCATTCTTTATTTGGCAATTCACCCATAATTAGTTGCAATGTGCCTCCAGCCATAATTTGTTTATGTGTAATAAATGGCGAATCTATTTCTTTACCGTTGATAAAGGCTTTTTGAATGTATTTCACTGATCTGCTGGCACCTTTGGCAAGAATTGTAAATTTATTCCCGTTTTCAAGTTGTATTGTTGATTTCTCAAAAACCGGACTGCTAATATTATAAAATGCTAATCCGGGTGTTACTGGATAAATTCCCATAGATGTGAAAACTACAAACGCTGTCATTCCGCCGCCATCTTCATCGCCGGGTATCCCCCATATATTATCCTTAAACCAAACATCCAACAGAAAACGAGTCATCTTTTGAGTTTTCCAAGGAGCACCAAAATAGTTGAAAAGATACGGAATATGGAATGAAGGTTCGTTCCCCATTGAAAATTGCCCGACCAAACCGGTTGAATTAGCACCATTTACATAAAAAAGATTTCTCTTCATATCCAAGGGCTCTCGGAACATCTGGTCGAGTCTTTCTTCGGCAGCTTTTTTACCACCAAGCAAGTTAATTAGACCTGAAATATCATGTTGCACATCCCAAGCATAAGTCCAACCGTTATTTTCGTCGTAAAAATCGCGGTAACCAGGACCACCATCCGATTTTGGATTTATCATTATCCATTCAGCTTGATCGTCTTTTGGCATAAATAATCGTTTCTCAGGATGCCAAAGGTTTTTGTAATAATTACCCATCTTCGTAAAATGCTGATAATCTACTTCTTTTCCAAGATCTTTTGCTAATTGCGCCAATGTCCAAGCATCGTAACTAATACCTAATGTAACGGCAACAGCCTGTCGTTTCTCAAAATCATCCACCATCGGTTCTGTTTCTTGTTGACCAATGCGCAAAGCTGGGAAAAAACCTTTTTCGTGAAAAAAATCATCGATTTTCTGTTTTGGATAACCCTGTCGCCAAGGAATAAAGGTTTCTTCGGTAAGGTTTTTCTTTATTCCTTCGTATGCTTTTTCCACATTATAATTTTTTAGTCCTTTGCGATAACCGTCGATAAAAATGGCGGACGAATGATAAGAATTCATACACAAATGATTGCCTAATAATTGCGGAAAAGTCGGCATCGAGCCACTTTGCTCATACATTTGGACGTATGAATTCAGCATATCGTTTTCAACTTGTGGTTGCAGAATGGTACGGAGTGGATGCTGCGCCCGATAAGTATCCCAAATCCAGTCATCAACAAAAAACGGTCGGTTGCTTTCATGTACTTTTCCATCGTAAGCACTATAGTATCTTCCACCTTCGTTAACATCAACCATTCTTTCATAAGTTCGGTACAAGGAAGTATAAAAAGTCCGTTTTTGTGCTTCGGTTCCGCCAACAACTTGAATCTGACTGATTGTTTTTTCCCACGTTTTCTTACCTGCAACAACTAAATCATTGAAGTTTTGAGAAGCTAATTCTTTTTCAAAATTTAATTTTGCTTGTTCGGGGCTGATATATGAAATGGCATATTTAAGGAATATTGTTGCTGCTGTATTTTTATCAACCGAAATGGAGAATTTCCCATTTTCTCCGTTGACTTTCACATTCGATAGCACCTGATTTTTGTTATCAGTAATTATTCCATAAGCATAAGCCTTCATCTTAGTTGTTGAGGGATTTGGTCCTTTTATTTCATATTTTAACAATTCCTCAAATGAAAATGAATTGTCATTGATAGCAGCTTTCATATCGGAACTACCCTGAATGAGGATGTTTTTGGAAACTGAACTTGGAAATTCAATTTTATAAATGGCTGATTTTATTCCTGGTGTGAAACTCACTCGAATATTGTCATCTATCAAATAGGTAGAATATAACCAAGGATGAACCACTTCCAATCCATGATCGATATTCATTTTCTTATTCCAAGAAGAATTTGTAATTTCTCCTTTTGAGAATTTCATTTGAAATACTCCCGCCGAACGATGCGAAACAACCTGTAAAGGAAACGCCGATACCTGATCAGAAATATAATCTTGCTTTACTGGAAACATTCGAAGCATCTGATTTGGCAAATGCATGGTTGGATAAGTTGGTACAAGAAACGGAACAGAATTACCGATAGTTGGATCAATATAGTTTACAAGTTCAGTTTTTGGCTTGCCCGAAGTAAGCAAAACAACTGCTAAAACAGAGCAACAGAAGAATTTTAAACTTTTTTTAATCATTGATAGCATGTATTTAAAATTAGCATTAGATGTGATTACGCGAGATATCTCAACTTATTTATTGCAAATATAGAGTTGAACAATTAATGAAAGACTAAATAACTGATTAATACCAGCTCATTTATAAATAAAATCTTTTATATTTTATTAAATTCATAATTTTAAACTGTTATTTTCGTATCAACTCCCTTTTTTCAACTCCTGCCTTCAGTGGAGAGTTTACATCAGCTAAATAACCAACTAATTTTGTCCGAAGTTCCTCAGTAATGGTTTTGTATTTGAATCGGTTCGGATTTGATCCCAGTAAATTATTTAATTCATAAGGATCATTTTTCAAATCGAACAAAACGTCAACATTTTTTCCACTTATACGATGCGTTGTCATTAGTTTCCAATCTTCGGTACGAATCATAATCGATGGAACATTTCCGTTTTTCCACTCCCATTCTGAAACTGCAAAATCGTATTTAGGAGCTTCGTTTTTTTCCATCATTCCTTTCAATGAATATCCATCAGAAGCAATATTATTAACACCTGCATAATCGAGTATAGTTGGATAAATATTGAGAATTGAAACTGGAGTTGAAATGGTTTGACCAGGTTTTATCTTTTCAGGAAATCGAACTAAAAATGGTACACGAACCGATTCCTCATAAAAACAAAATTTACCACGCATTCCATGTGCACCCAACATTTCGCCATGGTCTGAAACAAATACAACCAAGGTATTATCTGTGAGTTTTAGGTCATCTAGTTTATCGAGAATTTTACCTACCCAAACATCCACTTCAGTTACAAATGCATAGTAGTTTGCAACCATGAATTGCACTTTTTCCTTTTCGTCGTAAGGAGCACTTTCTTCGCCTGGATTGTAAGGAGAATATTCTCGCTTGTCCTCAAGAGAAGCATGTGTTTTCATATCAGTTGGCTTGTACATGGATGCATAAGGTTCTGACGGTGTAATAGGCACATGTGGACAATGAAAAGAACATGTAAGAATGAACTTTTCATCTTTTATTCGATCCAGCGCATTTAATGTTTGTTTGCCTTGCACAGCTGTTATGGTATAATCGGTGGGTAAATCGAGCACCCCATGTACATCAGCCTGACTTATAGCTCTTAATTCTGCTTTTTTAATTGTTTCACCAGTCATCATTTTATCGTATTGACTGTCGATAGGATCAAGCTTATACGAAACTGTTCCTCCATAAAAAGATGTTTCATACAATTCACCTTTTTTCAATGGTCGCTCCGGAAAATTTTCCTGAATATATTTTACGTAGATGGGCTCCCATTTAACAATAGGTTCACTACTCGACATACCTTCAACTAGCGGATTCATATACACCCTTGCCATGTGTTCAGGGGAATGGAATTTGCCATAATATTCGGTAGTATATCCTCTCTTTGCCAAAATTTCATCGAAAGTAGGATAGTAACAATCATTTCTATAAATATCATTATTCGACCTGATGGTAGTTTTTTCTGTAGTTCTACCTGTAAAAATAGAAGTTCTTGCAGGTGCGGAAACAGGACAAACAGTAATAGCTTGTGAGAAGTTAACACCTTCGCTTGCCAGCCTGTCCAAATTTGGTGTTTTAATTATCTTATTCCCAGTATAACCAACGGCATCCCAGGCTTGCTGATCGGTCATGATAATCAAAATATTGGGTTCTTTGCTTTTATTTTGAGCCAATATTGGCTGTGTTAATAATAATGCACTTCCACCAATACATGTATACAGTTTTTGAATTTTATTTCTCATTTCTCTTGAATTATTTATTTAACTTCTTTTGTTTACTTGTCGATACTATCCTTCTATCATCAACATAAAACCCTACCGTTTATTAATCAATATCTTACTGAATAACAATTTTTTGAATGGTTCTTTCCTTGTATTTATTCATAAAATCAACAATATAAATACCTTTTGGAAGATTTGTATCGATGCTTTCCTTTTGTACAGCATTTAGAACTTCCATTCCCAGATAATTGTAGACTTTAAAATTCCCTGTACAGTTTGCACTTATCTTTTTTTTTTACACTAATGCAGCTGTTGTTGTAATTGTAAAGACTTGAAAAACCTGTGGCTGAGTAAGGAGCTGATAGGACTTTTAGCTCAGAATCTGTCATATTTTGTCGGTAAATATTAAATTGTTTCATCTGACCGTTAAAATTAAAATTGGAAATGTCAGTTGAATCTACTAATGCGTAGTCGTCATGACCGAGGATTATCTTACTCTCATTCGCACCATTAATTTCAGCAAGCGGTATAATAATTTGTCGCTTTCCAATAAATTCCCCATCGACATATAGTTTAACAAAATTGTCAAAGTTTTCTATCACTCCCACGATATGTGTCCATTTGTTGGCAATAGAAGTGTTGGCATCCACAAAATGTTGAATGCCATTTTTTGAGACTACAAATCCCGGAATACCATTTTCGATATACATTGCCCAACCGTTAGTTACATTTCCAGCAGAGCAAATTACGCCACTTTCCGAACGTATTTTCAGCAAGCAATCTATGATAAAATGACCATCAGAGGGATTGAAATCGGATGTATTCGTGATTTCAACTTTTGAAGTAGTATTGAAATTGGCTGAAACTTCGCCATTCTCAATTGATTTACTTACACCAACCAAGCTCATTCCATTTTGGTACGTTTGGGTATAATCCAATGTTGTGAAATCAATTGAAAGTAGCTTACCCATTTTTAGTGTTGAAATAGGTCTTGTTTCTGGTCGAGCTACAAAATCCTGATAGCCAGTTGCTATTTTAAAAGAATCTAATTTTAGTATCAAACTTGCTTTAATAGCTTCATAAGCTGGTTTATTGGCAAGGTTAATTAATTCAGCTGGATCAGCAATCTCATCATACAGTTCATCTATATCATTCAAATCGGGTGTTGTTGAATACAGATAATTTTCAGTTCGTACTGCCGTAATTCGTGGCAAAAATGGCTTCAAATCAACCCAATAGGTAAACATAAATGAAGTCCGCCAGTCAGTTGGCGTTGAATTGAACAAGGGTACTAGACTTTTCCCTTGCATTTGTGAGGGTATATTAACCCCAGCAATTTCAAGAAATGTAGGTGCAAAATCGATATTCAAAGCCATTTTACTCACTGTTTTCCCAGCAGGAATCATTGCTGGAAAACGCATAACCAATGGCACGCGCATGGCTTCGTTGTACGCTATTCTTTTATCTCCCAAGCCGTGTTCGCCATGAAAAAAACCATTATCACCAGCAAAAACAATTATGGTATTTTCCAGAATTCCTTTACTTTTCAATAAATCATAAATTGCACCCAAACCATCGTCGACAGCAGAAATGCAGCGGTGATAATCTTTTTGTCTTCCAACTCCTGTTGCAGCTGACCATGAGGAGTAATTTCGTTTTGCAATGGCTGAAATTTTATTGATATCAATATCTCTGATTCGGTTCTTATTGAAATTTGTCAAACTTAATCGTTGCCACAATGGTTTCGAAGTTAAATCATCACTCCAACCAGCTGGTTCAGGTACAAAATCATTTACATACAAACCTTGATCGCGGGTTGCTGGTGTAAATGGTTCGTGAACTGCCTTGTGCGATAAATACAAACAAAATGGCTTGCCCGAATTGGCATTAGCAGCAATGAAATTTAAAGCATAGTTGTTTAATTCATCAGTAATGTAGCCATTATTCGTTAGATCTGTGCCATTGATATTTAATACATTACTGTTATAATTCCCCTGACCAGAAAAGCTACACCAATAATTGTAGCCTATCCGTGGACTCCGACTATTATCCATGTGCCATTTACCAATAAAACCCGTTATGTAACCACTCTCTTGAAGTAGTTGAGGGAATGAAGGCGTTAGTTCTGGATTAAATTCCCGTCCTTCTTGATTAGTTGTAACAGCATTTGCATGAGGGTACATTCCGGTAAGTATGCTGGCTCGTGAAGGTGCACTCAACGAATGTGTGCAAAATGCATTTGCAAAATGGACTCCTTCATTTCTGAGTTTATCAATATTTGGTGTTTGTAAATATGGATATTTTCCCACAAAACCCATAGCATCCCAACGCAAGTCGTCGACCAAAACAAAAATAATGTTAGGTTTAGTTTCAGCATTTGCAATTTGTGGCAAAAGCGATGTTGCCAACAATAATGGATATGCGATAGATTTTTTCATACGAATTTGTAGTTATTTTCATGTATCATAGTAAACAAAACAAGCGTTAGAAATATACTTATAATGTATAACCACAATAAGTAATATTCTAACGCATGTTAAATATTTTGAACGACTATTTATTTTAGCGTTGGTACAAAGGTTTCGAAAACCACGCCTCTGTCTCGGATTACCATGGTGTCTTTCACTTCGTGCTTCTCGTTTTTGGTAAGATCAATATAAGCATAATCAAGGTAAATAACATCATGTGTCTTTCCACCCCAGATATCACCGTTTTCTTTCAGCTTTCCGCTTC
>JBBRHJ010000008.1:0-32399 GCA_038222885.1 Bacteroidales bacterium
GGTTACGCCTATTATGTTGAAACAAATTTGGGTGTTAATACCGATTTATCAACCATTGAAGGAAGAGAGCAATTAGGAATTGACACTGAATACGAAGATTTATCCTTTGTGCAAATGCTGAAATACAATGCCGACGATGCCAGTTGCTTAAATTTGAACCGAATTATCCGACCTTCCATCCTGGGTGTAAACGAAGAGATATTTAGAGAAAGAAACGCTTTCAGTTTTGTAGGTGCAAGCGTTAAAAATCCTACTTGGGATATACTGAAACAAACGATGGGAAAGAATTGCATACCAGCCGTAGCCGATCAAACGGTAATTACATGGGGAATGGGAAAATCGTTGGGCGACAGCATTTTATATTTGAATGAATCGGGCGACAGTATCTACCTCGTTCTTGTTGGTGGATTGGGAAACTCAGTTTTTCAGGGAAATGTGCTGATTTCAAAACATAACTTCGAGGAGAATTTTCCTTCAATTAGTGGAAGTAGAGTTATTTTGGCGAATGTAAATGATAAACAAACAGAACTTTTGTGTCAAAATCTGGAAGGTGCTTTAAGAAATTATGGCCCCAATATTCAATCAGCCCCTCAGCGACTCGCCATGTTTAATTCGGTTACGAACACCTATTTAGATATATTTCTTGCATTGGGTGGTATTGCACTCATTATCGGAACATTAGGCATTTCAATCATCATTTTCAGAAGTATTCAATCCCGAAAAAGTCAGTATGCCATGATGCAGGCAATAGGTATTCCACAAAAATATATCCATAAAATTTACACCATCGAGTTTGCAGTAATTTTATTTACCGGAATAGGTATCGGGTTGGTTTCCTCCATTTTGGCAAGTTTGCAAAGTTGGATAACAGCCAATGCCGACGTACCTTATTTGCTACTACTTACATTAATTATATTGTTTTTTATCAACGGATTAGCTTGGATATTAATCGGAAGTAGAATGAGTGTAAAGTCCAATTTTTTATCCGAATTACGGAATGAGTAAGTTAGTTTAGCATTTTCATGCATTTACCATATTCCTCATCAAATCTATTTGTCATTTTTCGGAGTCCTTTTTATTCCTGAAGTCTTTTAGAATTCTTTTCAAGCATTCATCTACACTTTCATCCTGTTTGCGATGGGTTTGAGATAGTGCCGATCCAAATGCTGATATCAACGAATCACTCCTTTCAAAATTTGCTAACAGCAAAGCTCTATCACCTGTTTCCCAAAACAAAGTTTCATCAGCAAGCTCAAAATCAGACAAATACTCTTTCGACACATAACGTATCAGACCGATAATCATTTCATGTATTGCCGCACCAGCATACTGAGTCTTACTGCTACATTGATAGAGATATGAAACCGCATCATCTTTAGTAATTGTTAATGTCTTATTTTCACTTTTCCATTGTCCGTCTTCATCTTGAGTATCTGTTTGTATTTCAAACTGTGTTTCATTTTCGTATTTTCCCCAACAAGCCAATTGCATAATACTACTCATTTTAGCATTACTCAGGAAACAAAACGAAATAGGTTCACTTCCTTCTGGCGAAACATCAATACCATACAATTCACCATCATAACCAGTAAGCGAAAGCGCATCGCTTTTTGGAAAACTTCGCTTATAAATAGTATACTTCCAGCCGTGAACAGTAGCTATTTCTTCTACTTCCTCTATCATTTGAGATAGTTTACTTTTGTCGGTTATCTTACCGGAATAATGAATTGAAAGTCCCATAAATCTTGTCCTTTTTGTGGTTTTAACTAACAAACAGTTCCCTGTGGTAGAGTTAAGGTACTAATACACCAATAATCCCATTGAAATAAAAGCAAAATTTCGCCATTACCAACAAACCGAAGTGATTCAGACGAACCTTCTACATGGCCAGTAAGGTTACAATAAAATTGAACTTTTGCTTTCTCTGTATCAAATTCAAGCTCAGTAATTTCAAATTTATCGAGAGAAAATGAACTAAAAGCCTGTCTGAAATGAACATGCCAGTCCTTTTTCTGAGATTCACTGGTTAATAAATGAGTGTAAAAATCATCTTCTTTATCAAGATAAGACGATATAAAGTCAGATGAATGATTTCGAATATCATATTCATGATTAGGATGAAACTCCTCGTAAGTGTAATGTGAAATCATTCCAGGAATGTGCATATCATCTTTTTCTGTTTGAAAAAGTTCCTCTGTAATAAAGCGATAAAGCTCACGATCCGACACTTCACATAGGGTATCCAGAGAAACCTGATGTTTAAGCATTAAGTCATTAATACGTTTCAGTTCTTTACTGATATCTTCATCAGTCAAATCCTCAGACTTAGTATAAAGTGGTTGACCTAAAAATTCGTAGACGGTTGTCTGTTTTGAATCCTTCCAAGCATCTTCAAACGCCATAATATTATCCAGAAACTGACTTTCAATTTCGGGGTCTAAACCATCGTTAGTCATACTTCCAAAGTGAGCTCCAAATTCTTGGGTAAGTTTCTTTTTCTTCTCCTCATTTGCCTTTAGCAGTCGTTTGAGTTCTTCCTCTAAGTTGCCTTCGTTCTTTTCCATGTCAATTAGTTTGAAATTTGAATTAGTATAACGCACAAAACTACAAACATTTTTTCACAACCCACGCATGTAATAAAAAAAATGCATATTCTGATTTCAGAAAGAAATTGATTACCGGAGCGCAGGAATGAGTGTGAAAGCGCTATCCCACAAGAGCAGACGAAAAAATTTCCACATCGGAGATTATCGGCTACACTCGGCATAGTCCAACAAGTTTGCCTCTGCACTCACTTGCACGATAAGCCTACCCGAAGTGAAACGAGCTGTGCAGTTTTTTTTTAGTCTGCTTGTTTACCCTTGTGGGTGTTTTTTTGTGAACAAAGTGGCGGAATGACGAAGACCGCTTTACCTATTCGATTTAAACCTGTGTGGGCAGATCCATAAAATGCTTTTTCCGCTTAAATTAAAAATTTCTCGTTTTAGAATCAAGAATGGGGAAAATCAGAAACAGGGTATTTCTGACAAATCTGGCTTTGGCATTAACTTGACATAGCACATTATGCCCAATTATTGCCCCAATATTGCCTAATTTGCCCAAATTCCTAGGCTATCGGACATTTATCGGACATAGCTGGCATATATCGGACATTTATCGGACAACTATTTATAAATATATCGAGTTGATTTATTATCGCCTTTTGAAATAAGCACCTCCATTTCAATCAATTCTACTAAATCTCGACGTGCTGTTCTATCGGAAATCTTGTATTTTTGGGCGTACTCCGAACTTAATATTTCGCCTTTAACCTTAAAAAACAAAAGTGCGTCAAACTGTCTTTCATTCAGACTCAATTTGCTCAAATCTTCCTTGTTGTAAATGTCTTTTCGGAAGATTGTCCAGAAATCATTGCCTTTGCAAGAGAATTGTGGTAAAGGGATTTTGGCTTCGAGACATAAATTCCTCATTTTATCCATTCCTCGACCCCACGATTCTACATAGCCGCTTCGGAAAAATGCGGTTGCAATATCCGGATTACGTGGTTGTGACGAATGTTTGTCCAATAAATCTTCAACAGTCCAATTTTCGGGTAGCCGACCATAATTCCAAATCATAATCTTGTCGGGATAAACACTAATTTGAATTGGATATGGACCTGTATAATCTTTGTGAGCAACTGCGTTTAGTAGTGCTTCACGCAAAGCATCTTTTGGATATTCAAACGTTTCAACCCTTGTAAGTCCTTCGTAAGAAATTAATGCTTTGGTGTATTTTGTCAGTAGAAGATCCATTGTTTTTTCAACTTGCTCAAAGAGATTGCCGTGGATTTCGTCTTGAAATAGCAAATCGCTGTCAGTGCGGAAAAAACCGATTTTGATATACGCACCAGACACAAATTTTTCAGAATCGGGGTGGAAAAGCAACAATGCTGCCCGCTTCAAATAGCCGTTGTCAATTAGATTCAGGTTGCACACTATCTGTTGAGTATAAATATTCTAAGTAGTGTTTTAATGCACAACTATATTGACGATTTCCTTTGCTATCAAGTTCTTTAAATTGAGGGGTTCTATATAAACTCAACGACCAATCAAAAACAGTATTATAATCAAAAACGGAATAAATATTATGTAATTCAGGATTAATATTAAGTCTAATGCAATCGGCAACTTTACCTCCCATAGCATTTACATAATACTTTGCTGAATTTTCAGATAATCCTTTGTCAATCAAAGATTTCAAGAAGTGTAACTCATTTGATTTAGGAGTCAGAGCATGTGTATTTTCAATTGAACCTTCTAACTTATCTAATTTTTGTTGTGGAAAAGAATACTCTAAAAATTGTATGTACTTTTTAAGAGCACAACTATACATATTTTTGCCGACATGATTAAGCGTTTTAAACTCAGAAATTTGAAATAATTTTGTGTACCAATCAGATAACATAACTATATCAGAAATAGCAAAAATATCTTTCAGGTCAGAATATAAATAAGACCTAATACCCTCAGATATTCGACCATAAATAGCAACGACATAATTGTTTATACTTTTATTTGACAATCCTGTATTTTGCATAAAAGAAACGAACGCAGTCTCATTTGATTTAGATAACAAATAACTTACAGGAGGGTCTGCGGCAACATGCGAATTGGATAATACATTTGTTTGAAAATCCGTTTTCTCGGCAACTTCAAAATTAACTCCTTTTATCAAAGCAAGCCAATCTTTAGGTTTCATGGCTGAATACTGACCATTATAATACCGCTCAGCAACTTTCATCGCTTCCAGTGTATGATTAGTTTCAATAATTGGTTTTAATTGTTCTATCAAATCTTTTTCAACAATTTTCAAAATCTTACCACCTGTTATATTTAGAGTAACTGGAGGTTCAATAATGGGTTCTAATTCTAGAGTACATTCATCATCGAAAAGTGAATTGCTTATTTTAAGTACTTCTTGTTCGGGGAAGAAAGATTCTATTTGTGAGAAAAAGTCCACCAAATCTTTTCGTTTGAAAAGGATTGGTTCATCTCCATTTTTCAAAGTCTTTCTCATTAATTCGCCAGAAGAAACCTCATCTTGAAAGAACTGACGAGAATAAAACGAAACGCTTTTCGCTACATTAAGGCGTTCTTTTGCAGTATGGTAATTCCAGCAAACTAAAACATCGTTATCTTGGTCATATCCTAAGAATACAAATGGAATAGTTGAACTTTTAATTTTATCAAACTCATCTTTAATCGGTAATTGTGCACGAGTAGTATCGGGGCGATCTTTAAAATATGCTGACGATAAATTTTTCACATATACATAGTATTCCAGACCATCGAACGACATAAGAAATGGTTGAATGCCCTCAATGTAGGTAAATCGTGAAGTTTTACCCAACACATCAAGCATCAATTGAAGAAGTGTTTCGGGAAATATTTTTTCATTTATATTCATTTCTGTATGCTTCTAAATAATGGACTATGTGCTGTATCAAACTCTTTATCCTTGATAGTTGTAACACGAGACAAATCACAATCTAGGCGGACATTACTTACTTCATTTGGTATGTTGCCACTATTGATTGTTGGAATGTCTTTAAAATCGAAAAAGGCAAGTGTATCGAGAGCTTGTTGATAATCGAAATACACATCAAATACTTTATCAAGATCACTACCCAGTGTCAGTGAAAGAATTTCATTTAAACGAAACTGCAACTGTAGATTTTGGACACGCTTACAAATAGATTCCTTCAGGTCGAATATATTTTTGCCTCGTCCTGTTTGTATGACAAAAACAGAGGCAATTAGAAGATTTGAGTTTCTATTTGGATTAAGTTGTTCGAGTGCAAAGCTATGCACACGTCTTACTTGCGAAGTACTTTTCACTTCAATTTTATCTCTTCCATCATTAAAATCAAATTTATCTTCGGGTGAGGCATGCCAAGATTGTATTAGATATTCGGGATATTTTGCTTGTTCGATAATAAACAATTCCGCCCAAAGCCCCTGAATGGTTTTGCGTGGCGGTCGTGTAAAACGACTAAACAACTCTATTAATTTCTGTATCTCGGATTTAAGTTGTTTATGTGTAGGGTTATCTGGCAATTGTTCTAATACAATACAAACTACCTCAAGAAAATACTGTTGAAAATCAATATTTTCTGTTTTAAGAGAAATAATCGTATAGACATTGTCAGATTGAGTTGCATTGTCTGCTGATAATCGGCAAGTACGATTGAATAGAACTGAAATAAACTCAAGATTTATATCGAGTGAATGTCCTATATTACTACATTCAATGAAAAATATTGGGTACCCATCAGGTGAAATACCAATTTTATGCCGTTGTGTAAATGGCAATGAAGCAGCAGAAAAGTAATCTTTGTTTGAAGATTCTTTTCGTTGTAAATCAGCGAATATTTTATATACAGAGTACCCCATATCTTTATTTTTCGTTTTTGCTTTCAGTTGCCACATAGTCTATCGCAAAGTCTTCTGGGTAATAAATAGCCAAAGTGTGTAACAAAACTATTTATATCTACCAAAATGATATTTATGCAAATCACTCATAAATCTGATTATTAGTAATTTACAGCCATGCAAAAAGAGAAATGCAATTATTAAGATATAATAACTCGGAAATAATCAAAATGTCAAAGAACTACTTTGTTGCAACACCGCAACGGCATAAAAATAAGAAAAAAACACTAAAGTGCAAATAAAAATATTTCAGATCCTACTTAATAGCCTATTAATACTATTCCTTTCAATGGAAGTTGTAATCTACCATTAACGTATAAAGTTTCAATAAAAGCAAAAATACTTAAGAAGTCATCTGTTCCTGCATAAGTATTTCTGACCGTTAAAATTAAGTATTCAACAGAAGGCATCATACAAGCTTGAAATATATCTTTTAGAAATTGATTGTTTCTATACGCTCTACCTGCTTCGACTTCAAGTACAATTGATAAGTCTTCACTTATTCCATCCGCATCAAAAAATTTATCAATTTTATTGTTCAAACCAAAAAGAACTGGAACGCGAATTTTATCATCCTGTTTTTTACTCTTTTCAATTTTAAAACCAATATTTTCTAAATCATCTCTAACAATTTCCAAAACATCATTACTCGAATAATTAAATTTTGTTGAATCAATTAAATTAAAATTATTCTCAAAACATTTAATTGCCTGTTCAACCTGTTGTGTTATCCCAAATGATCTAGGAAATAACTGGTATCTAAATTCACTCATAATTTATGCAACTTTGTTTAAATAACTATTTTTAAAGTTTTCCATACATTGAAGTTTCGCCGCTTCTTTGCGAGTCATATATCTGCCTTTTTCTCCTTTAGGAGTAATAACCCAAGGGAATATTGGAATTTGAGTCGTTGTCAAAACCAAAGCAGGAGAATATGTAGGTTTTTTTACTCTAATACCTGAAGGTCTGAACTGAATAATTTTATCCTCAATGATGGGGTGTTCTTCGAAACCGCAATTCCATTCAAATTTTTGGTGGCTGTTTTCAAAATTCTTAATATTTTCAATCCAACCGTCAATCCAAGATTTATGTTTCTTATAGAAATTACGATTTTCACGAATGAAGTGCTTTTTCCAATCTGGAAAATTATGGTTTTTTTCAGTTTTCTCTGTCTGAGAATAGTTAGGCAAACAAAGAATATAATCATCTTTTGAACTACCAGTAACTATCTCGCCAAATTTTCCTTTTTTCCCTTTTAATTCATCTGGCTTTTGATGATATGGAGCTAATCCCTCAAATTCATAATCTGCTCCAAATTCCATTGCCCAAATAGGAAATGTTGGCAATTCTCCCTTATTTTCAATTAGCAAATCAAGAAATTTTTGCCAAACAACAATATGATTAAGAGTTGTTGGCCGTAAGGTCATATAATCTTCATCTTCAGTAATAAGAATATCTGTGATTTTGCATTCTGGTCGTTCTTTGTGAGCAGGGAACTCAAAATTATTCAATCCTCCTTTGCTTTTCAATCTTCCAACAATATAAAAACGAGTACGGTGTTGAGGTATTCCAAAATAATGAGGTGATATAATATCTTCTCTTACATCATACAGTTTTTCCAGTGTAGTATGAATGATTTTATATGTTTTTCCGTCATCGTGGGTTTTTAAATTTGGTACATTTTCAAGGAAGACATATTCGGGCTTCCATTCTTCCAATATAGCCATAATCTTATAAAAAAGATTACCTCTTTCTTCATCTTCGAATCCAGCTTGGAAACCAGCTTGGGAAAAAGGTTGACATGGAAAACCTCCACATAATATATCATGAGGAGGTACATCTTTTTTGATATCAACTAAGTTAATATCTCCAGCACACTTGATTCCGTGATTTTTTTCGTATAAATCACGCAATTCAGCGTTAAGTTCACTTGCGAACACACATTCATGTCCAAGTTTTTCAAGTGCTAAATGAAAACCACCCAATCCTGCAAACAAATCAATAAAAGTCAGTTTTCTCATATTAACACTTAGTATAAACTCCGACATTCATTTTTCGGGAAAGGGGTTTAATAAACATTTCTTTATTAACGTTATTTTCTTGTACAACAATCATATAGTTTTTTGCAAAAGATTGATTTGATTTAATTATTTTCATAGATTGATTGTCTTGAGTCTGTCCAAATAATCATTTCCAACTTTTCGCCGATTATTTCTTGAACAGAATTGTTTTCGGTAAACTCAACAACTTCAATCTCGTTTTCAAAACAAGCAGCCAAATTAAAGTTATCAGTCCATTGTAGCGTTGGCATTGTTGTCAGAAACATGTCCTTTCGTGTAATCAGATATCCAAATTTTATGTACGGTACTAACTGTATTTCCTTTTAAATCGAGTATCATATTGAAATGTATTAACGTACAAAGTAAAACAAGGAAGCAATGTCGAAAGTAGCGTCTCTTTGGGTGTAACTGATAAAATCTGACATATTCTTTTTTAAAAGAAATGCAAAAATACTCATAAGCTTTGACAACTTATTACGATAAATTAAAAGTTATTTGTGTCTACTTGTTTTTTTAATTTATTAATATATTCCGTTATACTTTCCACCCGTTCCACAAATTCTTCGTTGGTGGGAAAGAATTGCTGGATATTTTGTGGCAGCTTCTCCATCAAATTGTAGGTTGCAATGCCTATGGGTTTATTTACATCCTGTAAGGCAAACTCAACCACCGTTCGGCTTTTCGATTTGCAGATAATAATTCCGATACTTGCCTGCTCGTGTGTTTTTTTGACCAATGCATTCAGTGCTCCCAAGTAAAAATTCATTTTACCAGCAAATTCTGGCTGGAATTCTTCTGTTTTCAATTCCACAGCCACTAGGCACTGTAATTGTCGGTGATAAAGCAGCAAATCAATTTCAAAAGTTTTATCATCAACTCGTAGCGGATATTGATTGCCTACAAAGGTAAAATCGCCACCCAGTTCGATTAAAAAATTACGTATATTTGATAAAATTGCCTGTTCTAACTGTGCTTCGTTATACGGTTCGGTCAGGTTCAGAAATCCAAACATATATTCGTCTTTTGCCATCAAACTTGCCATTCCAGCAGTTTGTACTGGTAAGGTTTGTGAGAAATTGGTTTGATTAATAAGCATTCGTTGGTAATTTTGAGCCTCTATGGCATTGATTAACAATGTTTTTGACCAACGATATTCTTTTGTTTGGTGAATGTAAAAAAGTCGTTCGTGTTCGTCTTTACATTTCTCAATAATAATGATATTGTGTGTCCATGGAATTTCTGCAACCATTGGTTGCAGAATTACAGTACTTTTACTATATTGGTCATATAAATTCCTCATATACCACAGGTTACGAGCAGAGAAACCATCTATTCCCACAAATTCTTTTTGCAGTTCGGAGGCTAAAACTTCCACAATGCTTTTGCCCCAACCAAATTGTTGTTGACGTTCGAGAATGGTTTTACCAATATTCCAATAGAGCTGAATTTGCTCACTGTTCACCTTTTGTAAAGCACGGTACTGAGCCGATTTAATCTGAGCTTTTATGTCGGCTATAAATTCAATTTGAGTGTGGTCTAATTGCATAGTTTTATCAAGTAAACGTTTTCAGTAGAGTTTCAATAATTTAATTATTAGTCATGAATTTTATCTTCAATACAATACGCTATGATAGTAAAATTTTAAATATGATTTTTTTCGTAAAGCGGTTGCCCCATTGGTTAGTAAATATC
This sequence comes from Bacteroidales bacterium, assembly GCA_038222885.1. Taxonomy (GTDB): domain Bacteria; phylum Bacteroidota; class Bacteroidia; order Bacteroidales; family Paludibacteraceae; genus Paludibacter. The sequence continues at coordinate 10,226 of JBBRHJ010000008.1, forward strand.
TGCTCCCTGTTTTTCTCAGATATCGAAAATTTTTTCCATTTGCTGATTTAATAACCTAGCATCCTCAACTGAATAAGTAGGTTCCTTAGTTTTCATATTGATATAATCTGTAAAGTCATCATTTGGGTGGAAACTCAGGTTTTCTTCGTTTAGCAATTGAAAAGCAAATAGCTTAACATTTTCTAATGTGTTTATTTCTTTAATTATATAGATTGTTTAATTATTATCGTAAATTGATTGTCTTGTATCAGTCTAAATCAACAATCCCAATTCGGCTTCTATTATTTTTTTAATAGGTTCTTTATCACAGAAATGCAAAGCTTCTACCTCATCCTCAAAACAACAAGCCAGGTTAAAATTATCTAACCATTGAAGACTTGGCATGGTTGTGAGAAACTTGTCTTTTGAATAATTCGAAATACAAATTTTGTGAACAGTGGTGACCATATTGCCTTTTAAATCGAGTATCATACTGTACTTATTTTAAAGATTTTGTTCAAGTCTAAAAAACAGTGCTATTATAATTTTGTAGAGTCATAGTTTGAACAAAGATAGATAATTATTCACAAACAAAAGTGCTGCAATGGAAAAGTTTTCAACGAAAACATAAAGTATAAAAAATGCAAAGAGAATATTTCTTTTGACTGCTATTGACAAAATGAAAAGCAGCTGACCTCTCCCTTCATTTGGACACCCATTCACAAGGGAGAGGGAAAAGAAATACTGCCATTTAGATTATATTTGATGGCTTTTTATACTTATCATGTGCTTAGTGGTTGATTAATTCAGTCTTGGCAAAACGTCCAATTTGTTTCTCGGCTGTTTTGTCTGGGATATTAAAACTTTTGGCCACCGAAAGATAAGTTTGACGGTCAAATTCAATTGCTAAAGCATCCAACAATTGGCGCTTGTGATTAACTTGCGACAAAGTGGTATTGTCTTTGGGTAGTTGCTCGAAAACATGCGTAGCGTGAAGAACAAGTACTATAACTATCTTCATCACTTTATTAAAATCCACATCAGAACAAACGAAAACGGAAGAAGCTTCGCCCATGCAACTTTTCCAAAGTTTAAAACTTTGGAAAAGTTGATCAAGATTTCTGCAGGATGCTTGTCCGCCGCCTAGCTTCGTTATTTGTTCAACCGCCAAAAAATCGCTACTTTTGCAGGCAAAATATTTTACATTCAACACAATGAATATACTTTTACTTGGTTCGGGTGGTCGCGAACATGCAATGGCTTGGAAAATAGCACAAAGTCCAAAATTAACTCAACTTTTTATTGCGCCTGGTAATCCTGGAACTGCTAGTTTGGGAACTAATTTAGAGATTGCTGCCGATAACTTTCCTGCCATTAAGACTGCCGTACTCACCAATAATATTGATTTGGTTTTGGTTGGTCCCGAAGATCCTTTGGTAAAAGGGATTGTTGATTTCTTTTTACAAGATGCTGAAATTAATCATATTCCTATTGTTGGCCCTGATAAATTTGGCGCTCAATTGGAAGGAAGCAAAGATTTTTCCAAGCAATTTATGTTTCGCCACAATATTCCAACAGCTGGTTATTTAAGCGTTACAGCCAACAATCTCGAGGCTGGCATTGATTTCTTGAAAAGTCTACCAGCTCCTTATGTGTTGAAAGCCGATGGATTAGCTGCCGGTAAAGGAGTGTTGATCCTGAATGATTTAGATGAAACCATTGCCGAGTTGAAAGCGATGCTCGATGGTAAATTTGGCGCTGCCAGTAAAACAGTCGTGATCGAAGAATTCCTCTCAGGTATTGAGTGTTCAGTATTTGTAATAACAGACGGAAAGAACTACCAAATCCTACCCGAAGCCAAAGATTACAAACGTATAGGCGAAGGCGATAAAGGTCTGAACACTGGAGGTATGGGCGCCGTTTCGCCTGTTCCGTTTGCCAATGCCGAGTTTATGAAAAAAGTAGAAGATCGCATTATCCGACCCACTGTTGAAGGTTTGTATAATGAGGGTATCAATTATAAAGGATTTATCTTTTTTGGACTAATCAAAGTGAATGGGGAACCTTTCACCATTGAATATAATGCTCGCATGGGCGACCCTGAAACCGAAGTGGTAATGCTACGATTGAAATCTGATTTTGTGGATTTATTAGAAGGCGTTGCTCATGGAAATTTGAATGAAAAAACTGTAGAGTTTGATGATCGTACTGCGGTAACGGTGATGTTGGTGTCTGGTGGTTATCCTGAGGAATTTGAAAAGGGAAAAGTAATTAGTGGATTTGAAAATATAACGGACAGCATCGTTTTTCATGCGGGAACTGCCCGTCGCGGTGATGATATTGTAACGAATGGCGGTAGAGTGATGGCTATCAGTTCGTATGGTGAAACCAAGGAGGCAGCTTTGGCACTTTCATTTGCCAATGCTCAAAAAATAAGTTACGAAAAGAAGTATTTCAGGACTGATATTGGTTTTGATTTATAATAAAAAATAGAAATGGCAAAAGTTTTAATTATAGACGACGAGCGGAGTATTCGCAATACGCTAAAAGATATTTTGGAGTTTGAGAAACATCAAGTTAGCTTGGCCGAAAATGGAAAAGTAGGATTAGAAGCTGCTCAGGCTACTGTGTTTGATGTGATTTTTTCCGACATTAAAATGCCAGAAATGGATGGTATCGAACTCTTGACTGCCTTGAAAGAGTTGGAACTTGAAGCTCCAGTGGTGATGATTTCAGGACATGGCAATATTGAAACAGCGGTGGAATGTATCAAAAAAGGTGCTTTTGATTTTATTGAGAAGCCTATTGATTTGAATCGCTTGCTTATTACGCTCCGCAATGCCTTGGACAAAAGTTCGTTGGTAGCCGAAACCAAAAGCCTGAAACGCAAAGTAGCCAAGCGACACCAAATGATTGGTAAATCAGAAGCTATTGAAAAAGTGAGGATGATGATTGATCGTGTTGCTCCTACCGATGCTCGCGTTCTGATAACTGGAGATAATGGAACAGGAAAAGAAGTGGTGGCTAGATTGCTTTTCGAACAAAGTCAGCGAGTAAATGCGCCTTATGTGGAAGTGAACTGTGCAGCTATACCTTCTGAATTAATTGAAAGTGAACTTTTTGGACATGAGAAAGGAGCTTTTACATCAGCCATCAAACAAAGAATTGGTAAGTTTGAACAAGCCGATACTGGAACTATATTTTTGGATGAAATTGGCGATATGAGCCTCTCGGCACAAACAAAAGTGCTGCGGGTGTTGCAAGAAAGTGAGTTGACACGTGTGGGAAGCGATAAAACTATTAAGGTAAATGTGCGTGTAATTGCTGCCACCAACAAAGACTTGAAAAAGGAAATTGAACTCGGAAACTTTCGAGAAGATTTGTTTCACCGACTCAATGTGATTCCAATTCACGTTCCTAAGCTGGACGAACGCAAGGATGATATTCCTTTGTTGGTAAGTCATTTTTGCGAACTGATTTGTACTGAGCAAGGCATACAAGCCAAAAAGTTTGAAAAGACAGCTTTGGAATTGCTCTTGCAACGCAGTTGGACTGGGAATATCCGTGAACTTAGAAATGTAGTAGAACGTTTGATAATTTTAGGCGGAACTTCCATCTCGAAAGAAGATGTTGAAATGTTTGCTTGATTTATTTTCTTCTTGAATTAGAAATCATATATTAATAATACTTTCTATCTTAATTTCTTGTTCTTATTCCCCTTTAGGGGTTAGGGATTGTATTAAATTTATACATTATGAAACCAATTAATGAATTAAAAATAGCCATTTGCAGCGATCATGCTGGCTTTGAATTGAAAGCTGTTTTGATGGAGTATTTAAATACAAAAAATCCAATTTCGATAAAAGATTTTGGGACCTATTCTGTTGAGAGTGCTGATTATGCTGACTTTGCTCATCCTATGGCTTATGCTGTGGAAAGTGGAGAATCAGATTTTGGAATTTCTATCTGCGGTAGTGGAAACGGCATTAGCATGACCGTGAACAAACATCAGGGAATTCGTGCCGCGCTATGTTGGAATCCTGAAATTGCGTCACTTGCACGCCAACACAACGATGCCAATGTACTTTCATTGCCTGCCCGATTTATAAGCGAATCAGAGGCGAAAGAAATGGTTGATGTGTTTTTTAGTACCGATTTCGAAGGCGGACGACATCTGACTCGCATCAATAAAATTCCAATGTGTTAATCTTATAATCCCGAAGGGGTGACAAGATTATAACAAAAATACCAAATAATATTAGAATCCCGAAGGGATGATACATTTACAAATCTATTAAATATAGCGTCTTTAAGTTCCCCTCTTTCTCCCTCTCCTCATGGTGAGGGGTGAGGTCGGGATTTAGGGGGCTTCTCTTTTATAATTATGCAACGAACAGAAATATCTCAATACGGAGAGTTTGGATTAATCAAACACTTGACCGAAAAGTTTAAAATAGAGAATGAATCAACCGTAGTAGGAGTTGGTGATGATGCCGCAGTACTCAATTATAAAGACAAGAAAGTGCTGGTTACTACCGATTTATTGCTCGAAGGAGTTCATTTCGATTTAGTGTATGTGCCGCTTAAACACTTGGGCTACAAAGCTGCTGTGGTTAACTTTTCCGATATTTATGCCATGAACGGACAGCCGAAACAAATTACTGTTTCGCTAGGAGTTTCAAAACGTTTTTCGGTGGAAGATCTCGAAGATTTGTATGCCGGATTGCAATTGGCTTGCAAGACTTATGGTGTGGATTTGGTTGGTGGCGACACTTCGGCATCCCTTACCGGACTTGCTATCAGCATCACTTGTATTGGCGAAGGCGAAGATGGGAAAATTGTATACCGCAATGGAGCAAAGGTGAACGATTTAATTTGTGTCAGTGGTGATTTAGGTTCGGCTTATTTGGGATTACAGTTGTTGGAAAGGGAGAAAATTGTATTTGCTGCCAATAGCGAAGCTCAGCCAGAGTTTGACGATTTTGACTATATTTTGCAACGTCAATTAAAACCCGAAGCACGAAAAGACATCATAAAAGCATTGCATGATAAAGGTATTTTACCCACTTCTATGATGGATATTTCAGATGGTCTTTCGTCTGAGATGATTCATATTTGCACCCAAAGTAAGGTAGGTTGCCGCATTTATGAGGATAAAATTCCAATTCATTATCAAGCAGCGGTTATGGCGGAAGAGCTAAATATGAACATAGTAACTGCCGCTTTAAATGGAGGTGAAGATTATGAACTACTCTTCACTGTGCCTATGGAAGATTACGATAAAGTAGTAGCCCTTGAAGGCGTGGGTATTGTGGGACATATTACTAAACAGGAACTTGGTCTGAATTTGGTTGGTCGCGAAGGAGAAGAAATTGAACTCAGAGCGCAAGGTTGGAATTCATTGCAAGAATAAATACATAGATATCAGTAAATTTGATACTTAATGATTATAAAAGGCTGTCTTGAATTATATTTCATGACAGCCTTTCTTTTTTCGTAGAGCTACTTGTTTGCTTTAACGACAATAGATTTTTTGCATTTGAAAAGTAGTATTTGTTGAACAACAACAAACAATCGCAAAAATTTTGCAATATGAAATAACTTTCATTAATTTGTAGAAGGAAAAAATCTTAGTTTGAAACTGCAAGTGAATATCTATACCATGAATCGAAAATCATTTCTACTTACCGCATTCATATTTTATCTTTCTGCACTTTTTTCGCAGGAGTTTACACCCATAGTCAAGCAATTCACTAAAAACGATTACAATGCTTCTAATCAGAATTGGTCTGTGGCTCAATGTCCTGATGGGATTTTGTATTTTGGAAACAATCAGGGACTTTTGAGTTTCGATGGGTCGATGTGGAAAACAACCAGAATGCCTCAAAATAAAATTGTACGTTCGCTGCTTATCGATAATGATGGTCGAATTTACGTCGGTTCTTTCGAGGAGTTTGGATATTACACAAAATCTGAAACTGGTATACTCGAATACACATCCTTGTCGGACAAGCTGAAAGGCTATGAAATGAAAAACGACGAGATTTGGAATATCATTAACCTCAATGGTGAAATCATATTTCAATCATTCACTTCATACTTTATTCTCAATAAAGAAGGGGAGATTAAAGGTTATAGATGCCCGTTTACTTTCTTGTTTTTTAATATCTATCACAGTAAAGTTTATACCCATACCGAACAATTTGGGTTTAGCTATTTAGACCAAAAAACTACTTTTAAACCCGTGGAGGGAATTCAATTAACCAACCCTTTAATTTCTATTTTGCCTTATGACAAAGACAATTCATTGATAGTAACTAAATCGGCGGGATTGTTTTTATTCAATGGTCGGTCGATTACAGAATTTAAAACGAATGCGGAAGATGAAATTAAAAAGGCAGAAATCAATAAAGCCATCGTTTCGCCCGATGGTACAATATTGTTGGGTACGATTTTAAATGGTGTGAGTGCTTTCGACCATGAAGGCAACAAACTTTGGACGCTAAATACCAATAATGTACTGCAAAACAACACGATATTAGGAATGTATTGCGATAGGGATAATAATCTTTGGTTGGCACTCGACAAAGGAATAGCTATGGTGCAATTAAACGCCGCTGTAACGTATCTAAATGCTTTTAATCCTTCTATTGGAGCCATTTACAGCGTTTCAAAAAAAGGTAAAGAAGTACTCATTGGGACAAATCAAGGTCTTTATATTTCAGAATTTGATTATAAAGCTAAAAGAATTAAAAACTTACAGTTGCTAAACCAGATAAAAGGTCAAACTTGGTCCTTACGCGCCTTCGACAACCAAACTATATGCGGCAATAATGAAGAAACTATTGATTTATTCGACAATAATATATCCAAAATTTCGCCAGCAAAAGGTGGAATGTGCATCCAAAAAGGCCTTATCAACGGACAAGAAGTATTGGTTCAGGGCACATATACTAGCCTTTGTATTTACATCAAGGAAAAGGGAAAATGGAAATTCAGTCATACGGTGGATGGATTTGTTAACCCAATTCGGTATATTGAAATAGACTATACTGGCACTATTTGGGCAAGTCATTTACATCAAGGGCTTTATGCTATAAGGTTAAGTGCTGATTTGAAGAAAATTGAAAATATTTCGCATTATAAATCACTCGATAATAAAAACGAGTTTAATATCAATGTATTCTCAATCAACAACAGAGTTGTATTTACCGATCACACTGGTTTTTATACTTTCGATGATATTCGCAAAGAAATCATTCCATATACCGAACTGAATTCTCAATTAGGATATTTCTCGCTTGCTTATCGGGTTTGTCATTTCGCTAACAATCTGTATTGGTTCATCAGAGGTGGCGAAGCTGCTTTGGTGGATGTGAAACCCAACAAAGCTAAAATCATTGATATTGTACAGTATGGTCTGTTTATGAATCAAACCGTGGACGATTACCAGAACATCATCCCAATTTCCGACGAGGAATGTATTTTTACATTGGAGAATGGTTTGGCCATTTATAATATCAACTACAAAAAAACCAAGAGTATTATTCCTAAAATCAAACTGAAAAGCGTAGAAACCATGGATGCAGAATCGAAGAATTCAGTATTCTTTCCATTATTTCCAAATGAAAAACCGGCTACTCCATTTAGCAGGAATAATATTGTTTTTACTGTTTATTTTCCTCAATATGAAAATCTTAACAACTATCAATATAGATACAAACTGGATGGATTAGATAAAGTTTGGAGCGAACCCACGGCACTTTCGCAAAAAGAATACAGCTATTTGCCAAATGGTACTTACACACTGCAAGTAGAAGTATTAACCAAAAGTGGTAATAAGCTATCTGATTTGACTTATAGTTTTGAAGTTTTGCCTCCTTTTTATCTAAGTACAGTTGCAAAAGTCATCTACCTTATTCTAATACTTCTTACATTTTTCGGTATATATCTTTATATCAAGAGATTATTTTACATCAAAAAAGAAAAGGTTCGTAAAGAACAAGAAGAAATCAGAATTAAGGAAATTGCAAAGCGAGAACAACAGATTATGTTGTTGGAAAAAGAAAAACTTGAATCGGAATTGTCGTTAAAGAGCAAGGAAATGGCTGAATCTACCATGACTATCATCAAAAAGAATGAGATCCTAGTTAATATTAAAGAGGAAGTAATGCTTCAAAAAGATATTTTAGGGTCGCAGTATCCAAATAAGTATTATGATAAACTTATCAGATTGTTAGATGACAACCTTTCATCGGAAGATGACTGGATTATTTTCCGAACTAATTTCGATCGTATACATGAAAACTTTTTCAGAAATTTACATGCTAAGTATACAGAACTAACTTCCAATGATTTAAGGTTTTGTGCCTATCTGCGCTTGAATTTATCAAGCAAGGACATTGCTCATTTGATGAATATCTCGCTTAAAGGAGTCGAAGTGGGACGGTATAGAATTAGGAAGAAAATTGCCTTGCAATCGAATAAGAGTTTGACTGAGTTTATGATAGAATTTAAAGAGTAGAATCAAACACATATTGTGAAATGGGGGTTAGCAGCTTAGATATAAGTTGTTAATCCCCATTTGTTTTTTATCTGTATTAATTTTGTAAATGAATTTATTGAAACTAAAGCTTCTAAATACTACTCTTTTTCATGAATCTGATGGAAATTCCGTGTTTTAAAAAAGTATTTTACAAAATTAATGTAATATTTATATTGCTTATTATCAAGTTTATACTAATTTTTTTTATTTGGTAATAGGGTTTAAATAGTGTTAGTAATTATGCATTAAAATATTGTAGTAGTCTTATTGGGGCAAAAAATGATACTGAACTTGAAGTAAGCATATATATTTGCGCTGTCAACTTTAAATCAAAAAATCAATATTATGAAACAACTCATCTCATCCATTCTTTTTATTGCCATAATTGTGATGTTTAGTTCTTGTAATTCTAAACAGACTGACAAAGCATCTATCATTGAAAATAAAGTGGATTCTGTACTTAAATTGATGACATTAGAGGAAAAAATCGGTCAAATGGTATTGTATACGAGCGATTGGGATGTAACTGGGCCAACTTTGAAAGCAGGCTATATGGATGATATCCGAAATGGTAATTGCGGAAATATTTTCAATGCACATACTGCAGCTTATGTACGCAAACTTCAGAAAATAGCCGTTGAAGAATCAAGAATGAAAATACCGTTGTTGTTTGGTTACGATGTGATTCATGGTCACCGCACGATTTTCCCAATTTCTTTGGGAGAATCGTGTTCTTGGGACTTGGAAGCCATTGAAAAAGGATCACGCGTAGCTGCTATTGAAGCTGCTGCATCGGGTTTAAATTGGACTTTTGCTCCTATGTGCGATATTTCTGTCGAGCCACGCTGGGGTCGAGTTTCGGAAGGAGCTGGCGAAGATCCTTATCTCGGCTCGAGAATTGCCGAAGCTCGCGTTCGAGGTTTTCAAGGTAAAACCAATGATTTATCCGATTCACTTACCATATTAGCTTGCGTAAAACACTTTGCAGCTTACGGAGCACCACAGGCTGGTCGCGATTATAATACAGTTGACATGTCGAAACGTGTTTTTCTAGATAACTATTTACCTCCCTACAAAGCTGCAATCGAAGCTGGTGCTATGAGCATCATGACATCGTTCAACGAGTTAGATGGCGTACCTGCCACTGCCAATAAATACTTATTTACCGAATTACTTCGCAATGAACTTGGCTTCAAGGGCTTTGTGGTAACTGACTATACAGCAATTAACGAGTTAGTGAATCATGGAGTCGCAGCTGATGAAGCGGAAGCGGGATTACTTGCCGTAAAAGCTGGAGTTGATATGGATATGCAAGGTGAAGTTTATTTTAAATACTTAAAAAAACAGGTTGAAAATGGTGAGGTTGATGTTAAACTTATCGATGATGCTGTTCGCAGGGTGTTGCGGGTAAAGTTTCTGTTGGGTTTATTTGATGATCCTTATAAATACTGCAATGAAGCACGTGAGAAACGATTGATTTATGCTCCCGAACATTTAGATGCTGCTTTGGATGTGGCTAAAAAATCGATGGTGTTGTTGAAAAATGCCAACGAAGTTCTCCCTTTGAAAAAATCGGAAAAAATTGCTGTGATTGGTGAATTAGCCAATTCAAAACGTGATTTATTGGGTTCGTGGAAAGCCGCTGGCGATTGGGATTTTATGACAACTACTCTCGATGAATTAAAAGCGTATAATGGAGAAGCCAATGTGTTTTATGCCGAAGGTGTAAAGAAAATGGGTACAGATAAAAGTGGCTTTGCATCTGCGGTTGCTGCTGCTCGTCGTGCCGATAAAATAGTGATGGTAATTGGTGAAGATTGGGAATGGAGTGGGGAAGCGGCCAGTCGTACAGATATTTCTGTTCCTGGCGTACAAACTGACCTATTGATAGAACTAAAAAAACTTGGAAAACCTATTGTAGTTGTGTTGATGAATGGTCGCCCACTCATTTTGACTCGCGAAAATGAGTTGGCTGATGCAATTCTCGAAACTTGGTATGCAGGTACAATGGGTGGAAAAGCCATCACGCAGGTACTTTATGGCGAATACAATCCTTCAGGAAAACTGACCATGACCTTCCCCTTAAATTTAGGTCAAGTGCCTATTTATTACAATGCAAAAAACACGGGACGCCCAATTTATTTACCCAATGATAAATACAAATCAAAATATATTGATAGTCCCAACGATCCATTATTTCCATTTGGATATGGGTTGAGTTATACAACATTTGAGTATTCAGATATTAAATTATCAGCAAATGAACTTGCCGAAGGTGGCGAACTTCAAGCCAAAGTAACTGTGAAAAATACTGGGAAACAGGATGGTGAGGAAGTTGTTCAGCTTTACATCAGAGATTTGGTAGGGAGTGTAACACGTCCGTTGAAAGAACTCAAGGGTTTTGAAAAAGTAATGATTAAATCTGGCGAAAGTAAAGAAATTACATTCAAAATTACTCCAGACATGTTGGCTTTTCATAGATTGGATATGAGTTTTGGAACTGAGGCAGGAGATTTTAAAGTATATATTGGCGGAAATTCCAGGGATGTAAAAGAAATAGGATTTAAACTTAAATAGCCAATTCATTTACAATTTTTCCATTTACAATTTAGCATTAAAACGATGAAAATTAAATCATTTATAATCAGCATATTCATCTTTATTATCGGCAATGTGTTTTCCGAGAATAATAATTATGTGCCAATAAATGGTTTGTTTGCAAAGGCTTACCCAGCTCATGTGGAATTAAGTTGGAAAAACACAGCAGCATTTACTTATGAAATTTATCGATCGATGGATGGAGGGAAGAAATTTGCAAAACTCACAACTACATCTACAAATAATTATTTTGATTTTTTTGGAAAACCCTTGGACAAAGAGCAGAACTTTATTTATCGTGTTTTGCCCAAAGGATTTGATTTGAAAAACACCAATATCGCAAAATTTGAAACCAAAGTTATTGTTCTTCCTGCCACCGACGAAGCTTTGTTGGATATGACACAACGTTATACCACCCGTTATTTTTACGATTTTGCTGAACCTACTACTGGCATGTCACGCGAAAGAAGCAATGACACGAATGGTGAAATTGTAACTACAGGGGGAACTGGTTTTGGCATCATGGCTTTGATTGCAGGTGCTGAAAGGAATTATTTGACAAGATCTGAAGCGTTTTTGACTATTAGCAAAATGGTAACTTTTTTGGAAAAAGCAGAACGTTTTCATGGTGCTTGGGCACATTGGTATGATGCTCGTTCGGGAAAACCATTTAGTTTTTCGAAGTACGATGATGGGGGCGATTTGGTAGAAACTGCTTTTCTGATCCAGGGCTTACTTACTGCTCGCGAGTATTTTAAAACCGGAAATACAGATGAACGATTGCTATCAAACCGAATCACTCAACTTTGGGAAACAGTAGAATGGAGTTGGTACACACAAAATGAAAAGGTGCTTTACTGGCATTGGTCAAAAAACTATGGCTGGAAAATGAACCATAAGATCAAAGGTTTTGATGAGACTCTGATTACTTATATTCTGGCTGCTTCTTCTCCGACTTATCCCATTGATAAAGAGGTTTATGAAAAAGGTTTTAAAACATCCAATTATTATCTAAACGGCAAAACTTATTTCGGAATTAAACTCGATTTGGGAATGGAAATGGGCGGTCCATTATTTTTCACCCATTATTCCTTCTTAGGATTAAATCCGAATGGTTTGACCGACAAACACACTAATTATTTTGAAAGAAATCGTTCGCATGTGTTAATTCAAAGAGCTTATGCCATGGATAATCCTAAGAAACACAGCGGATATGGTGAGCGACTTTGGGGATTCAGTTCCTCGGATGATCCAAAGGTTGGATATTCCTCCCACAATCCGGCAACAGATGATGAAAATGGAACAGTATCGCCCACTGCAGCGTTATCTTCTATAGTGTATACGCCAAACGAATCGTTGCAAGTGTTGAAAAATTTATATTATAATTTGGGATATAAAACCTTTGGGAAATATGGCTTTTATGATGCATATAATCCTGGAATGGTAGAGGGACAGCAGGTTGTGAAAAGCAATTTGGCTATTGACCAAGGACCTATTGCTGTGATGATTGAGAATTATCGAAGTGGATTAATCTGGAAACTGTTTATGCAAAATACCGAAATACCTCAAGGACTTGAAAAATTAGGATTTATCTACAAATAATCAGATACTAAGTTTAATATTTTTATCTATCTAATCACTTATTAAAATATTATGAAAAAACTAACACTAACATTTTTATCCCTACTATTTGTTTTTGTTCCACTTTTGGCACAAGAAACAATCAGTATAAAGGGAACGATTAAAGACAAAGCTAGCAATGAAACCTTAATTGGAGCAAACGTCAAGGTGAACGGGACAACGCTCGGAACCATTACCGATTTTGATGGGAATTTTCAGCTAACTAATATCCCCAGAAACAGCGTTGTAACATTTAGTTATATTGGTATGACTTCACAAGAAAGAGAAGTTAAAGCCAGTGGTACTATCGACATTTTTCTGGTTTCAAACATCAAAAGTTTAGATGAAGTAGTGGTGGTGGGCTACGGTACTTCCCGCAAACGTGACCTGACTGGATCAATTGTATCTATTAGTGGTGATGACTTGAAATCAGCACCAGGTCACAATCCTGTGAAAGCATTACAAGGAAAAGTACCGGGATTAGTGGTAACAAATAATGGCGCAGCTGGTGGAAGTCCCGATGTGAAAATTCGTGGTATTGGAACAACTTATTCTGGAACACAACCATTGTACATTGTTGATGGAATGTTTGTTGATAATATCGACTTTGTGAATCCGAACGATATTTTATCTACCGAAGTGTTGAAAGATCCATCGTCCTTGGCCATATTTGGAGTTCAGGGTGCTAACGGAGTTATTATTATCACTACTAAACGGGCTGAAAAAGGCAAACTTACCGTAAGTTACGATGGTTATGTAGGTTCACAAATGCTACAAAACCGCGACAAAGTTAGTTTGACAAATGCCGACGAATTTACGATGCTTTACAACGAGCAATTGAAAAATATGAATCCAGCAGCCACATCTTGGACTGGTGATTTATTAGGTGGAGGAACCGATTGGCAATCTTATATCTTCCGACCTGCTATGGTTACAAACCATGGAGTGACGGTTGCAAACTCCACCGATAAAGCAAATACCGTTTTTTCATTGGGCTATTTCCTTCAAGATGGTATCGTAAAATACAATTCCTATCAACGTTTCAATGCTCGTTGGGCAGGCGATTATCAGATTTCTAAAAACATAAAAATAGGAAGCAATATCACTTTAACTCGCTGGGATACTGACCCAACAGCAGCCAGTGTTTCTAATGCAGTGCAAGCAATCCCTACTTACTCACCCTATGCACCGAAAGAAGATTACAATCCAGAGAATATAGGTTCTTTGTATACACCTTCGCCTGGAATTCAAAAGGACGTTGCCAATCCTGTGGCAGTAATGGAAATAAAAAAAGGAAATACCGAAAGTTATGGCTATCGTGGAGTTGGAAACGTATTTATTGAATTAAAATTTTTAAAAGACTTCACATTTAAAGCGGTAGGTTATGGCGATATTGGGATTAACTTAGGTAGTGCATTCAGCCCACGTTTTGATGTAAACAATGCAAATTCAAACTCTTCGCATAAAAGCGAAACAACTCGCTTTTCCAGAAATTCAGCCGAATACACTAAATATCAAGCAGATTTTCTATTGAATTATAATAAGAAAATTGATAACCACCGCATCAGTGCCTTGGTAGGATACACAGCTCGTATGCAAGTAAATCAAGGTTTTAATGCTTCTACTGATTCATTGATTAGCGGAAGTACATGGATAATTCCCAAAGATTTTTGGATGTTAAGTGCAGGTGCTGATCAAAACCGTGGAAATTCCGATTGGTATTCAGCCGAAGCTTTTACTTCTTATTTAAGCAGAATTAATTATTCTTATGCCGATAAATATATTGCTGCATTGACATTCAGGGCTGATGCTTCCTCAAAATTTGCCGAAAACTACCGTTGGGGTTATTTCCCATCAGTTGGTTTAGCTTGGATGGCATCAGAAGAGGACTTTTTTGCTGGACTTAAAGAAACAGTAGATTATTTGAAACTGAAAGCTTCTTGGGGAAAGTTCGGGAATGATAAAATTGGTAACTATATGATGTATCCGCAAATTAATCCGCGCGGACAACAAGTGGTGGTTAATGGTGTAACTTATTATTTACCAACACAAGCCAATCACCCAGACACCACTTTGCATTGGGAAGTTATAAAAGAATTTGATGCAGGCTTTGAAGCACAACTATTCAAAAATCGAATGAAAGTTGAAGTAGATTACTACAATAAATTGACTACTGATATGCTTTCTTTCTTAGAGACCTCAGCAGGTATTAATAATATTGATGTAACCAATATCGGTTCAATACGCAACAGTGGATTAGAATTTATCCTTTCGTGGAATGATAAAATTGGTAAATTTAACTATGGAGCTAGTGTGAATGGAGCAACTCTTAAAAATGAAGTCATAGCCATTGGAAATGACAATGCCGATATTGTAAGTGGAAAATATCACCGTACTTCTGTAGGACACTCAGTAGGAGCTATTTATGGATATGTACAAGAGGGAATCTTCCAAAATCAAACCGAAATAAATAGTTACTATCCTGCTCCTTGGGTTTCAAAACCGGGCGATATAAAATACAAAGACTTAACTGGTGATGGAAAAATTACCTCCGCCGACCGTGATTTTATCGGCCGTACCATTCCAACATTTACTTATGGTTTTAGTTTGAATGCAGCTTATGCTAATTTTGACATGAATATTGACTTCAATGGCGTTTATGGAAACGACATTATCAACGCAAAAAAATTACCTACTTACGCTCAGTTTAATTTCTATACCAGCTCGTTAGATCGTTGGCACGGTGAAGGAACATCAGTCATTGAGCCAGCATTAAATACAGCTCAGGGACACAACTTTGAGTCGTCGACCAATTTACTCGAGAGTGGTGCTTATATACGTTTACGTTCTTTACAATTCGGTTATAATGTTCCGATAAGTATGATAAAGAAAATCAATTTATCCAAAGTTCGTATTTATGCCAATGCACAAAACTTGCTTACTTTCAAACAAAATACTGGCTTTACGCCCGAAATTGGCGGAAGTATTTTAGCGGGTTCTATCGATAGTGGTGGTACTTATCCTATCCCAACAACTTATTCACTTGGTTTAACTGTTAACTTCTAAATTACGCAATCATGAAAAAATATATATTATTTATCGCAGTAGTTATTTTGGGGATGGGATGTTCCGATAATTTCCTTGAACTCTATCCCAAAGGATATTATCATCCTAAAAACTACACCCCCGATCAAGAAATTAATGCCAGTATTTTGGCCGAAGGAAAATTAGCAGAATCTTATGGTACTTTAAGAACTTGGGCATTTCAGTGGAGTGGCTTAGGAATGCACAGTTATAGTTCGCCAGATGCCGAAAAGGGCAGTACACCGAGTGATGGTGGTGAAGTCGCACAATTCAAGTCTTTGAGTTACACGTCGAGCAATGCTCCTATTAAAGATTTTTATGCTCAATGTTACAGAACTATAGTACTTTCCAACGAAGCACTTGTGATAGCCAACTCATTGGCTGACTCAGTTGCAAAAAAGAAAACTTATGCTGCGGAGGCATTATTTCTACGTTCGGTGATGTATTTCAGATTGGCACAGGCTTTTGGTGGAGTTCCATACATAACGACTGTGTTGGGTGCAAATGATAAAATTCCAGCTCGTTCAACTCGTGAGCAAATTTGGAGCAATATTGAGAAAGAATTGACAGCCGCTATTCCTCATTTACCTTCAAGAATGATGCTTGCAGCCAGTGGAAATCAAGGTAGAGCAACACAAAATGCAGCAAGAGCGGTGTTAGCAAAAGTTTATTTATATCAGAAAAAATGGTCGGATGCACTGGCTCAAACTACAGCCATTATTGCTTCGGGCGATAATAATTTGGGTACAGCTTATGGTGCAATGTTTACTGAAGCCAATGAATTTGGATCGGAATCAGTATTTGAAGTATTTTGTGAACAGCGACCTGCCGATAAAATCTATCTTTCTACGCAATATGGTCAGATGCAGGGATTCAGAGGTATTCCCAATTTAGGTTGGGGTTTTAATGGTCCAAGTCAGGCATTGATGGATGCCTACGAAACCGACGATCCACGAAAAGCTGCCACTGTGTTAGCCGATGGTGAAACCATAGAAGGTAAAAAAGTAAAAGCAGATGCTGCTGGATACAAATTCTTCAACAAAAAAGTATATGTAAGCTTGGCCGAAAGAGCTTTATATGGTCGTTCGTCTGATATTCAGGCTTATTGGTTGAATATTCGCCTTATTCGTTATGCTGATGTGCTTTTGATGCATGCAGAAGCAGCTTGTGAAGTAGGAAATTCCAACGAAGCACTTGCAAAACTGGAGATGGTTCGCGAACGCGCTCGTGGCGGAAATGCTGCGGTACTACCAAAGATAACCACAACTGATAAAGATCAATTACGCACCAAAATTCATCACGAACGTCGAATTGAGTTGGCAATGGAGTGGGAAAGATTCTATGATTTAGTTCGCTGGGATGAATCAAAAACTGCAATTACTGGCTTTGTGGTAGGCAAACATGAGTTATTCCCTATTCCTCAGACTGAAATTGACAAATCGGAAGGTTCGTTAACGCAAAATCCTGGGTATTAAACCCCTAACCCCTGAAGGGGAATAAGACGTCTACATCAATCAATCTATTTATATTATAATAAGGAATGATTTTTAAAATAGTAAAATACAAATCAACACTAACTTCAACTCCCCTTTAGGGGTTGGGGGTCATTAAAATGAAACTATTTAAGAATAAAATACAAATCAAAACTAACTTCAACTCCCCTTTAGGGGTTGGGGGTTTATTGATTATCTTGCTTCTTTCTTCCTGCAAAGATCCAGTTCCGCCAACTATTGTGGTTGTTAAGAACGACGAAACCTATGCACCCGCCAAAGTCAAAGCGGTGATGGATGACTGGCAGAGGAAGACATTTAGTTTTTTCTACGAAGGAGCAAGTCCCACAGGTTTGGCATTGGAAGGAAACGACCGTGGCGACGTAGTAACAACAGGCGGAACTGGTTTTGGATTGATGGCCTTGATAGTGGGAGCAGAGCGTGCATTTATCACACGAGATCAAGCCACACAACGCACGGTCAAAATAGTAAAATTTTTAGGGAAAGCCGAACGATTCAAAGGTGTATGGTCGCATTGGTACAATCCTGATGGTACTTCACATGCTTTTGGCGACCAAGTGAAAACTGGCGATGTGGTTGAAACGGGATTTCTAATGGCAGGTTTGATTGCAGCTAAGGAATATTACAATTCCAATATTACAGCTGAAAAAGAAATTCGAGATTCAGTCGATTCTTTCATAAATTCAGTCGATTGGAAGTTTTACGCTTCTTCGGGTGAGTACTTACATTGGCTTTGGTATTCGCAACAAAATAAATTCTCACTTCCCATCAGAGGATGGAACGAATGTTTAGTTAGTTATATTCTTGCATTAGGAGCTCCAGCACCACTTAATATTGCTGTAGAAGTTTATAATAAAGGTTGGCTCAACAATGGAGCAGCTGTTAATCCGAACAGAAAATTCTACGGATATTCGCTCCCTTTGGGTGAAGATTATGGTGGTCCTTTGTTCTTTTCACATTATTCTTTCTTGGGTTTAAATCCAAATCTTATGCAAGACAATAATGTGGATTATTGGCAACAAAATACTGCCCATACTTTAATAAACCGACATTATTGTATGTACGAAGCTCCCAAAAACTTTAAATACGATGAGCGTAATTGGGGTTTGACCGCTTGTTACGGTGGTCGTCCACCTTGGGGCTATATGGCTCGTTCTCCTCGCAACGATGATGGAGTTATTGCTCCAACAGCAGCAATGAGTTCATATCCTTATACGCCTTTTTACAGTACGCAAATGCTTTTTCAATTGGCTGAAAATGCATTGATAAAAGGTACTTATGGTTTTGCTGATGCTTATTCACCCGAAACTTCCACCTCAGAAAAGAAACATTTGGCTATCGATCAAGGACCCATTGTGGTCATGATGGAAAATTACCGAAGCGGATTAATATGGAATTTACTGATGAAGAACGCAAACATTCAAAAAGGACTTGCCCTAGCAGGAATAAATTCAACTCAAAAGCAAACGGAAGGATTTAATAAGGCCATTGTAAATACGCAGACTAAAGAATATGATATGATGAGGCATCCTGACCGAGGAATGTTCGAACTTGATTATTTTATTGCTGAAGTTGGAAATACGCAATTCCAACTGAAAAATTCAAATGATGTGCTTGTTATGGATACTTCATTCAATGCCACTGCTGGTCAGAATATTCTCAAGTTCATTAATTCAAGCAAAATTATCAATGCAAAACAATACACTATCAAATTAAAAACATCAAAAAACAAAGAATACACTCTCGTAATACGACTTAGATAAAAATAATTATTATTAACAATTTAAATTACAAATCTTATGAAACGATTATTTACTTTTTTGCTAATGGCGTTTGCAATCAATGCTATTATGTTGGCTCAACTTCCAACAATTGTTCTTGACGATTTTGAAAATGGACAGGTAAATTTCACAGAAACAGTGAACGTAAACCCTGCTGCCCATTTTGATATTGCTGTTGTCGATAATCCTGTTAAATCCGGAATCAACACAAGTAATAAAGTATGGGAATGGAAACGCTACGATGCCGAAGCCGAAAATAAAATTTGGGCAGGATTCTATGCAACTCTTAAAACTGAAATCCCTACCGGCTATCATCGCATTGAGATTAAATATCTCAGAAAGAATAGTACCTCTCAGATGAAAATTAAACCCGAAGGAGCAATTTCAAAAGAAATTGCATCTGTTAATTCAGCCACTAAAACCAACGAATGGGAAACCTTGGTGTTTGATATCTATACCGCAGGAATTAAAAATATCAAGACCTTTGGATTCTTTCCTGATTTTTATGAACCAATTGATCCTGCTGCAAAAGTGTATGTGGATGATATTAAAATTATTTACGATCCAACTATTACTCCTCCGCCTGCACCTACAAGCATTTCATTTTTTACAAATAGTGCCGATAATCGATTCCACGATCAAAGTTGGGTTAACGTAACAGCTCCTAGCACAGTGAATGGAGTTCTTTGGTCGGACCCAACGCAGCCAGGCGATAAATTGCCAGCGGTAACTACCCCTGTAAAAGAAGGTGCTAATGCATTGAAATTGCAATGGAAATCGGTAGAAACTGGCGACTGGATGGCATTAGCTGCAGCTGTGGGTTGGACGCTTACTGATGTTTCTCAAATGACACATTTGAAACTTTGGGTGAATTCACCAGCTGCATTGAAAAAAGCTGACATGCCAAAATTGCGTTTCGAAGCTGGTAGCGGAACTCCAAATAATACTGGAAAAGTGATGATAGGTAATTATCTAACTGCTGATTTGGCCGCCAATACATGGATCGAAATTACTATACCTTTGGTTGACATCTGGGCTGCCGAACCTTTATTTACAGCAAAAGATCTTATCAAAGGCTTATTCTTCTCTCAAAATAATACCGATAATGTAGAACATACACTATTTATCGACGATATTAGATTTGTTAAAGTTAGTCCAGGTGAAGTGTTTTTTGAAGACAGTAAAAGTGACCGTTTCCACGATCAGAGCTGGTCAACTAAAACAGCCCCAAGTACTTTGGTACAAGAAAACTGGGAAGGTCCAGGTTTGCCTAATGGCGATAAACTACCAGTAGTTACTACTCCTGTGAAATCTGGAACTAATGCTTTGAAATTACAATGGAAATCGGTTACAGACGGTTCATGGGCTGCGATGGTGGCTGCTGTAGATTGGAAATCTTTCGATCTTACTAAACAAACACATTTCCAATTCTGGCTAAATTCTCCAGCTACTTTGAATAAAGAATTATTGCCAAAAATATATTTAGAAGCTCATAGTGGCAATCCTAATAAAACTGGAAAGCTCAATTTAGGCAATTATGTAATCAGTTTGGCTGCTAATACTTGGACTGAAGTTCGTATTCCATTAGCTGATTTCTGGGCTACTAATCCTGCTTTTACAGCCAAAGATGTGATAAAAGGTATTTTCTTTGAACAAAATGTGGCCAATAATGTAGAGCATACTATGTTTATGGACGATTTCAAATTTATTACTGTTGCTCCAAGTGCTACCAATGCTTCCGTTTTTGTAGATTTTGGATCTAATAGCCCAGCTTTTATGACAACTGGCAATTGGAATAATATGACAGAACATCAATCAGGCTCTATTAATCTAATGGATGAAGGTGGGAATGCAACAGGCATTAAACTTGCAGTAACTGATGCTTTCTACAATGGTTCTAATACCAATGGAACTCCAACTCCAACAGGCGATGCAGCTATTTTTGTACAGAACGCAGCTTCCGATAACTTTTTCTGTAATGGAGCAGTTTGGGGAACAAATGCAGCTAATCCTGAGGCGATTATAACACTCACAGGCTTAGTACCAACTAAGTATTACAGTTTCAGCGTATTTGCTTCACGTATGTCGGTTACTAATATTCGCGATGCTAAATATACTTTCACGGGTAGCAATGGAGCAAAATTTGAAAATCTAGATGCTTCGAATAATACTTCGAATATTGCCTTTGTTAAAGATGTGAAACCAACAGCTCTGGGTGAAATAGTATTCAAATCGGAACCTGGTCCTAACAATACAAGTGTTGAAAAATTCTTCTTCTTAGGTGCTATGAAAATTGCCATGAGTAACTGGCCTACAGCAGTTGAAAATATCAACGACCAAGCTCAATTGAAAGTGTATTATAATAACAATACTTTGCGTACCGATGATTATACTGGTTTAGTTCAAGTATATAGTATTGCTGGAAAACTTCTTTCAGAAGGTCAATCTGTTTTCGGATTCTATAATGTCAACCTCGTAAAAGGTTTATATCTAATACGAACAAGTATTGGAAACTCTAAACTTGTAGTTCAATAAACAATTAATTAATTCAACAATCCGATATTCAGGTATCGGATTGTTGAATTTTTAAAATTCGTAGACACACTTTTAAAGTTTGTGTGCGATTTATTTTTTGAGAATACTCATCAGCTTTTAAAATAGAGCTATATTTCCTTGTCTTTATTTCAACACTTAATTCAATGTTATCATGACCAAGAAACTATTTACCCTATTACTGTTAACAATTGCAGCTTCAGCTTTTGCACAATATCCTCGTGCATCCTTGTGGACTGCTGATATGAATGGTTTTGCTGCGCAGGATGTTGTGGCAGGTGCTCCAAAAGATGTTGTACTTTTTGCCGGAAGTTCCACATTTAGGATGTGGACTAGTTTGAAAACAGATTTCCCAAATTCAAAAGTGTTGAATCGTGCTTTTGGTGGTTCTATGATGACGGATGTGATTTATTTCTTCAATCAAGTGGTAGCACCTTATAATCCTCGCCAAGTAGTACTTTACGAAGGTGATAATGACTTGCATGGGACTACCAAAACTCCCG
>JBBRHJ010000009.1:0-32195 GCA_038222885.1 Bacteroidales bacterium
TAGGGAATGTCCCTTTCGATTTTAATACTTCCCATCCTTTTTTTAAATTATTTTTCTCAGTTGAATGGCCATGTTTCCAATTTTAAACAAAAAAGGTTTGCAAATATACAAAAACCGTCCGTTTTCTACTAAATTTCCCCCAAAACGAGCTTTAAAATTTCTTACACCGTATTCTTTATCTGGCTTCCCTGCACCCATAAAATCAAAACGAGTACAACTTAAGTTTACTGCATGTTCTATTCCAGCCCATGTAGCCAGTGCTGAAGGATATATATTTTGAATTTTCTTATCTAAACCACAAACGAACCATTCATATACAGTTTTATTATCTGCTACACACAAGATACCACCCAACACAATAGCATTTTCTTTTAAAACGATCAATTGTCCCATAGAATCTTTGATGATTGTCTCGAAGAATTCAAGGGGGAATAGTGGGAGTTTAATCTTATTTCTATATAGTTCACTCAAAATTTGATAGAAATCAATTATATCCTCAGTATTATGAGTCAACTCATAACTAACACCGGCCTTTAAGGTTTGTTTTACCTGACGCTTTTTTGTTTCACTTAGCTTAGCAAACACTTCATCGACCGATGTCAAATCAATCTGGAAATTCAAATGTGCATGATATTCAAAACCAATTTTCTCAAAAACACTTTTATAGGAACTATAGTCGTGAAAGTTTCTGAATTCAACAAAAATGGCTTTGTGTTGTAATTCCGTTTTTAACTTTACAAGCAGTAAATTCAACGCATCATTACTAATATCACTTGCGATCAAAGCACCTCCGTTGATTATAGCTCTTTTGCTAAAGAACTGCTCAATCCGACCTCCTTCGGCAATGATATAACCACTAACCAATGCTTTTAACTCCCCTTCTTCTTCCACTGCATATACAAAAGGAGTCATAAATGATAGTTGGCTATAGAACTGATAGCATTCAGGGCTTTGGAAGAAGGATGAATATGAAGATGCTAGGTATAGCTCTTTCCATTCAACTATATTAATTTCATCAAACAACTGTATACTAAACATTAGCGATAATTTTATGCTGGATCAAAATAAGTTCTAAACCACAATTCTAGGTGTACCCATTTCCAAATATCTTTGGAGATATTGATTTCAGCTTTCAAATGTCTTTTATAAAGTGTTTGTGCTTTTTCAACATCGATAATTCTCCTATTTTTGAAACTTTCTGAACTAAGAACTTCTTCAATTAATTTTTTAAATTCTGCTTGACGAAACCATTCATCCTGAGGGGTGGCGAAACCCACTTTGTCCTGCCTTGTTCTTATTTTTTCGGGTAAAATACCTTTCAGCGAATCTCTCAAAATACTTTTAGTGATGCCGTTTTTGATAATATATTCTGGTGCTATCGACAAACTGTATTCTACTAACCTATAATCTAAAAATGGAGTACGTGATTCTACTGAAAAGGCCATTGAGTTACGATCGTTCCACTTTAACAAATGCTCTAGTTTAAATTCAAAATGATTTAAGAGAGCTGCTTTTAAGTTTTTTGAGGCATATAAATCATTCACAATGACAGATTGATTATTTGTTGTTATTCCTTTTACAAAATCTTTGTCAAAAAATCCTCGATGTCGAATACCTGTTTTAGTCTTTAATGCAGTAGGAAGTAAAAAATAAATCATAGTTTTAATGCCATACAATGATTTATGAACATGAAGGTAAGCCTTTATTTCTCTAATCAAAGTAATCCATTTAAATCCACAAAATAAATCCTTGAAGTAAAAGCCAAAGAAATAATGATAACCTCCCAGTTCTTCATCTGCACCTTGTCCATCCAATGTTACTGTTACATGCTTTTGTGCCAATTGCATCACGCAGTATTGGGCAAAAGCTGAAGTGGATGGTATCGGTTCTGCATGGATATTAATAAACTCTTGCAAGTTTTCCAGAAGCATTTCAGCGGTTGGGATCACCGAATGCATATTTGGCAACAAAGATTTATATAAATTGATAAACTTCGACTCATCAACCTTGTTGTCTGACGAATAAACCGCAGAAAAAGTATTAACTTCTGGAGTATTCAATTCCTGTGCAATAATAGAGGTAATGGCTGAAGAATCGATTCCTCCACTTAAGCAAACACCTACAGGGACATCACTCCTGAGGCGAATACGGACAGCATCTATAAGTAATGCTTTATAAATTTCTTCGTCACCCTGCTGCTGAGTAAGATGAGATTTTAAGTCATACCATTTTTGAATGGTCATTTTACCCTGTTTTAGGGTCATAGAATGTCCGTGCTGCAGCTTCTTGATGCCTTCAAAAAAAGTATTTTCGGTGTGATCGGTGCGGTTGAATGCTAAATAATCAAAAATCATAGAATGATTAGGTTTATTCTTTCTTCCATAGACTTCAAGAATAGCAGGTATTTCTGATGCAAATACTAGACTATCATTGGTTTCATAATAGTAAAACGGCTTGACTCCAAACCGATCACGAGCTGCAAAAACTTCAGCACTCTCCTTGTCATAAATAACAAAAGAAAACATTCCATTCAATTTATCCAGACACGCAGCACCATAAGTGATGTACATTTTCAACAACACCTCCGTATCAGTCAGCGATGAAAAACTAATTCCTTGTTGAATCAATTCCTCACGCAATTCAATGTAATTATAGATTTCGCCATTAAAAACAATAGTAAACCTAGCAGTTTCATCCTGCATGGGTTGGTGACCAGCAGATGATAAATCGATAATACTCAACCTTACAAAACCAAAACCTATATTATTGTGGAGAAAAACACCCTCATCATTTGGACCACGATGTTTTATTTTTTTCATCATGATTTTCAAATCATTTTCTAATACAGATTTTTTATCATAGTTAATGATACCACATATTCCACACATAAATTATTTTTTTAATACTTGTGTATATATTTTTATCAATTTCTCAGCAATATGTTGATTGTCCATTTCTTGATACTTACTTTCATCCACAATAGCATTTTCAAACTGTAAAGCTTTCAAAAGAGATTTAGCAACAAGTTCTTTATCAAATGGAACAATAAAACAACCTTCTGTTGAAGCAATTTGTTCTTGTACATCTCCCACATTCGTAGTTACCACAGGACGTTTACACGCCAGCATTTCCTTAACAAACATAGGAGAACCTTCCCTGATAGAAGTTAACAAACCGCAGTCAGAGGCATTCATAGCTAACATCACTTCATAGCGTGAGAAACCCTTAAGCTCAACCAGCTCGGTATGATCAGATAATAAACGGAGAGCCTCCTTCGCCAATAATGCATTCTTTTCAGGTCGATCAAAGCTACTTGAAAATAATATATATTTTTTATCCAATTGCCATCCTAGTGCCTCACGTGCTTGCTTTTTTGCTATATGCTTAAATAAATCAAAATTTACTCCACAAGGAATCACGGCATATTTACCAGCAACAAATTTCACTTTTTTAACCTGAGAATTGGAAACGAAGATATTAAACTCAGATAGTAGTAAAGGAATGTAAGAAAATACCCTCAAAACAAAGCGGTTGATATCGCATCCATGATAAGTAGTAACAACAGGTACTTGATTTTGCATGTTTGCTAACACCCCTGAAAGTCCAAAATGTGCATGAATAAGGTCGGGTTGAAATTCTTTAATATGTTTCAGCATTTTTGTCTTGTTCTTCAAGTAACCGACAAAACCTTTTCCTATAATAGGAAAGAACTCAATTATAACACCTGCATTAGTCAAAGCATCAGCCTGTTCGCTTACAAACGGCGAAATACTTCCTGAATTATTACTACAAACTATCAGTATTTTCATCTTATACAATTAGGACTTTTTTCTTCTATTTAAATAATTCCTCTTCCCGCTAATTTGAACCAGCTCCAACCAAGTATTGCAACAAAAATAAATGCGAGATACCAAATAAAGTAAAGTTTTTCTTTATTAGTTATTTTACTAATGCCTACAGCAGCAAAAATCATTAGAAAAGGTAAAGCTGGTTGATGAAAACGCTCGGACTGGGCAAAAGCACTCATAGCAATTATAATTAAATAACCCAGGGTAAAAGTGAGTAATAAGATATTCTCTCGCCATTGATTCTTTATAAAAAGTAAGAATACTGAATAAATAACAAAGAACGCCATAATATTCTTCACAAAATTACCTCCATGAATAAGTTGTTGATTTTCCTGCCCAGGCGAATTGATCATGGTAGGAAATGGAATAATAAAAATAATAGGTGCAAAAATAGCTTTTGAGGCTTGAGTAGCGAATTTATTACCACCTTCGCGTGTGGCAGTCCATTCAAGGAATTGATCTTGATTTTGGCCACTATCTTGCCAAACTGATTCAACTTCGGAAGCAATTTTACCACCCACTAAATATAATCCAGCCATTCCCACCCAGAGTGTAAGTACTAAACGCCTTCTAGTATTAATCACTTGCTTTTCAGACAATAAGATGGCTGTTAGCAATGAAAAGACCGCTGTGGCGCCAAGAACGGTTCTAAAAAAAAACAAACTTGATGCAAGGAGCAAAACTGGGAAAATACTCCAAAATTTGAATATATGTGAACGTATCAAAAAATCAGAACGTTCAACAAACAAGACTGTTAAAAACAGCATTTCTACTTCTTTCACATGTAAGCCTGCGTAAAGAATTAAGTTTGGCATCAGCATACAAAATATGGCTGACATACGACCCACTTCTTCACCAAAGTTGCGAGTGGCAAGACGATAAATCAGTACACACATATAGCTACCCAGTAGAGCTTTGATTAACCTTGGAATAATCAATCCATCCCCAAAAATACGATACAAAAAAATAAGGTACATCGGGTAGCCTGTATCGGAAACTCCACCTTCTATTTGAGATTTATATAATTTGTTCCAAATTTCGAACAAATCACCAGATTTATATAACCAAGCAGCCAAACCATGGTAACCAGGTGCATCTCCGGCACTAAACTCAAAAGCTTGCCCAGTCATACTTGTATATAAAACATAGCTAACAAACACCCACACTACACGAAGAACTAAAGCTGTAATAAATATCTTCTTAGTAAACAAACGAGGACTATAATTTCCCCATTTCCTGATTAACACATTCGAGAAATAAAAAAAACCCACCACTTCAACAATACCAAATATCAACCATATAAATGGCAAGATATTGCTAATAAAAAGTATACTTACAACCATTAAGGCAGCAAAATATAGAATAATCGCTTTATTGGAAAAATACTTCGGGAAGTAGTTGAGCATTAGGATTCATTTAGTAGTGATTTATAAATAGCAAGAGTTTCCTCTACAATCAGATCCCAGTTATATTTTGCTGACATTTTAACATTATATTTTGAAAAAATCTCTCTTTGATCATAGTTATTGAAAACTTTAAGTATATTTATTGAAAAGCTTAGTATATCACCGTAAGCACTTAAATAGCCACCCTTTTTATCTGTCACAACATAAGGCACACCACCCCTATTTGTAGAAACAATAGGCATACCACACGCCATTGCCTCACAGAACACAATACCTTGTGATTCTTCCTCTGTGTGAAGAACAAAGATAGAAGATTTTTTATAAAGTTCTACTAAATCGTCAAAATAAAGATTAGTATAAATAGTGATGTGGTCTGATAAATTACACTCAATTATCTTTAGTTCCATTAGTTTTAAATATTCTAGATCAGAAACTACTCCTGCGATATTTAATTTAATTTTAGAACAGTTTTTGACAATATCGACCATCGATTCAATCAGCTGAATATGACCTTTTCTTTTGTTTATACTTCCAACTGACAAAATAGTATTGGAAGTCAAATCGCACCTAAAATCAAAAAAACAACTGTTTATCCCTTGAGGTATTACTAAACATTCGGGAAGGTGAATAATTTTATACTGTTTTGTATATTCATGAATTTCATTACTCACATAATCTGTATCAACAAGTATTTTCCCAGAAATACTTATCAACAGAAATTCTGAAAGACTATGAAAAATATATTTTATGAAATTTCTAAATGTTCGTTTTTTTTTCCAATTATTTTTCTTCTCGATATGAGCTAGTCCATGAATAGTAACAACAACCGGTATTTTGTATAATTTCAACAACAAATAAAGCAGAAGGCTTATTGTGCTACTTGTATGCAGATGACAAACATCAGGTTTAAAGGACTTAATTTGTCCGAACATATTGAAAATCCGCAATACCCCTGCATGTGGACTTTTAGAAAAATTCCTAAATCGATATACATCAAATTTGATGAGTTTTTCTATACTATCCTTAGTTATTTCATAACGAGGAAAGTCTATCACTCTTACTTCTTGTGTTCTTGAAAGTTCCATAGCAATGCCATGAACAGAACTTTCAACTCCACCTTGAATACAGTTATTATTTAAAGGATATGAGCCTGCTTGTATTATTCTCATTTTAGTAAATATTAATTATTAAGTAGCCAACCTCCAAGAAGTATTGGACTTTTAAGTTATATTAAGCCTTTTTTTCTTATACTTTGTTTCAACAAATAAGCTTGATCCAATATCCCAAACCATAAATTAAGCAACCAGGGAGATAAAACCTTATAATACAAATAATATTTCTTCTCGTGCCTATCCCAATCAATTTTTGAAAGAATCACTTTCGTTTCTTCTTTCATTGCTCCCGCTTTAAAATAATCTAAAAGCCCATACAATGCCAAGCGCTGGAACAAAAAATCAAAATCTGCATTTTCGGTGAAACTTTTATCATATTTTATAAACAGCATGTGTTCATGTGCTTTGTAGAGTTTACTTCCCACGGCACGATTTTCCAAGACCACATCCTGATTGTAATAAGCTAAAGGCTTATTTAAAAATGCAACAGGATATTTTATAGCAATTCTTACCCATAAATCGAAATCCTCTCCCAATTTCAATTGGGGATTAAAACCATTCTCAGATTCAAATATTGTTTTCTTTATTATTGCTGTTATAGAAGTTAAAGGCATATACATAGTTTTAGCATACACTTTACAATAATTAATGAAGCCTTTATCAAACCTTTTATCAACACCGATATTCGCTTGTCTGTTGACAGCATTTTTGACAGTATAATATGACGCTCCATAAATACCAGCCTCCGGAAACTGCTCGATCAAGCCTTTCATCTCCTCCAGAAAAGTGGGTGCCCACCAATCATCAGCATCTAAAAATGTAATAAAATCGAATTTAGCGAGTTTTACGCCATTGTTTCGAGCAATGGAAACTCCTTGGTTCTCTTGAGTTGAAAGTTGAAAGTTGAAAGTTGGAAGTTGAAGACTCTGAGCAACTTCAAAAGAATTATCGGTTGATCCATCGTTCACAACAATTAACTCAAACTCCTGAAAAGTTTGTGCAGCTACCGATCGAATTGCTTTTTCGATATAGGGTGCTTTGTTGTAAAGAGGAATAATTACGGAGAACATATATCGGTGCTTTATGAAAACTATTTTTTGACTGGAAGAAACCTATTGTGATAAAAACAATAAAATTCACAAGTTTAACAATTATTTTAAATTTTCAAACAATTTATCTATTCCTAATAATTCTATCGACTTTCTAGGCGTACCGTACTCTTCCCAATATTTACGCGCATTCATTTCTAAATTCATTCTATATGCTGAATTCTCCAGAATATAAGTTATAGCTTTATGAATTGTTTCCTTAGAACTATCCTGTATTATGTGAACATGTTGTCCATGTATGAGTGGTTCAGGCAAATCATTTGAAAGTGGCGTTGTAATTATTGCCTTTCCTAAAGCAAGATATTCTCCGAGTTTCCAGCCGTGACAATCCCAAAATGCTGGCGTATTAAAAACTAATACAGACTCTTTCGTCTTTTGAATCCAATACGAAAGTGTCAATCGCTCATTGGTTATACTGCTTATAAATAATTCTTTTGAAGAAGAACTATCTGCAAGTAAACCACCTTCAAAGTCACAATCTTTTATATCCTTGCAAACTTCAATAAAGTTAGACCTCCTTCTATTAACACCTTCATCGTTTTTATTAAACTCATCACTATACCATAGTGTACTTAAAAAGAATATCTTATTATCATTTACTTTAGATTTGTTTTCATAAGTTTCAATCGAAACCCTATTCAAGTAATTTTTCAAATAATTTAAGAAATGCCGTCTGATATTTTTATAATAATTCTGTTCAAAAATCTTTTTTTGTATGTTATAAACTTTTATTAGCTTTATATCATCTATTGAAGTCAGTAAATTTTTGATAGAAAAATATATCGTCTCCATGAAATTAAAATTTCTAATAGCAAAAGAAGGAACTAATGATTTCAATTTTGGATACTTATCAATTGGATAGTGTTCAAAGTTTGCATTTACGTGACCATAAATGTCACACCAATCATAATGACTTGGCTCAATTTCGTAAGAATCATTTGTGTGTATAAACACCTTGATTTCTTTATCTCTGTTTATAACAATAAATCTAATATTCCAACTAAGAGCAGCTAATTCTAAAAACGGTTTGCCTGAAAATTTGACATTTCGTTTCCCATATATATCACTTAATCCTTTGATATAGAAAGAGCCATACGGTATGTTCGTTCTTGAGTCTATTATTATATTCTGATTCATATTTTATTTAAAAACATCTAATATCGATAAAAAATGATAAGTATTAAAACTGAAAAGTAAGATTAAACTAGGTTAGTATTATATCTGATTAATTGACCTTTATTCGATGTACTTTGCAACCACATTTTGTGCTATTTTTTAAACCCCTCTGTAATTAATAACATCAGTATTATATTGACACAACTTAATCTGTTATTTATAAATTCACCATCCAGTTGTCTCTTTTCACTAAATACATTTTTTGTGAAAATGGAATTATAAAGGAGCTGATTATCTTAATCGATATATTTTACGAAGTTATTTAATTTATCAACTACATATGTTTCTTTACTTGACGGATAAAAAAGATAATCATTTAAAAAAGACGAGTCTTCATCCCACTGAATAATTTGAATAGTTTCTATCTTTTGGTATGACTTTAGTAAAGAGGAATCAATACCTGTTTTCAATTGAATTATGCTGTAATTCCATGATTTTATTAATCCACATAACATTGATGCTCTTTGCTGTGTCAAAATAATGACATCAGAAGAATAGCTATCTAATACTTCACATGTGATAATGGGTTGATATTTCTTTATAGCCTCTTCCATTCCTGATAACACCTCCAATTCTCCTCCTTCAACATCAATTTTCACGAAACTAATTTCTTCTTCTAAATAAAAACTTTGGTAATCCAACGCTAAGATATATTCTTTACGAGAAAAATAATCTGGTCGTAAGTTGGATATTACCGAAGCACGACTATCAGTATCTGAGTCTTTCTCTAAAATTAAATTGGCTACTTTAGTAGACAAAGCAACATTCTGAATCACGGTATTCAATCCAAGTATGTTGTTGATATTAATTAGTTTATTAGAATAAGAAGTACAAGTTGAATTTGGTTCAAATCCCAAATATTTAACTTGCGGGGAAAGCGTTTTTAACCTAAGTAAGGTTTGACCTACATTAACACCAACATCCACAAAAGTTTTCGATTCACTATGAATGAAGCATTCAATAATAACATCTAACCATTCCTTTTTATGCATCATATTTTCTAAACCAACACTATTAATAATTGGAATCTTAACTTTTTGTCCATTTATTTTTTTATTAAAAACGAAATTAAAGTGTGACAATAAGTGCATTCTTTTTAATGCTTTCAAAAAATAGATTTTTAATTTGTCCATGTTGATTATTTACTAGTGTTGATAGAATGAATGTATAATTACGTTTTGATTACTATTTCTTATATTTAAGTATGCAATGTTGATGTATATGCTACATAAGAATATGTTAAAAATAAATCTTTAAAACAAGAGGTAATGATATAAAAAAAGAAAGATGTGAATTCATTTCTTGCATTATTATCTTTTTTTAGAGCTAACAATAAACAGCGCCAATTTAGTATCCCAAAGCTGTAGAGCAAAAAAAATCGACAGCATTTAACATATAATATGGTTTATAAAGTTCATATATAAACCCTCAGAATAGAACTCACATACGACAATGTAATATATTTTCTTTTTCACTAAGTGCTCTACTTAATAAAAACAACTATATAAATAATTTCAATATTTTATCAATACCTCTTATAATGAAAAAATCTGATATAATTTTTGTCTTATCAAGATAGAAATGAGCCACTTTAATAAAAAAAGATCTTGGGTCAAAGATATTATTTGAATTTAAAAATGAATTATCCCAAACATTTAAGTTTCTATAATGATTAATGCCATTTTCACCTATAAACTTCATTACATAATCATCAAAAAATGGTTTTATATCAGTTTGTATTTCATCAAACAGATTAAAGGTCTCAATTTTTTTTCTATGTATCCAATCATTTTTAATTTTATCTGTTTTTATGTTTTTTAAGTGCCCTTTATACATCCTATTTAGTTGTACTATGCTTCTATTGTTTTTATCAAAGTCAACAAATTGATAAAATCTTTGCTTCGCCAGATTCCATTCTTCATTGTATGCAGCAAAATGTAATATCTTAAAATCTGTAACAAGTGATTCTTTCAGATCTTTCTGCGGATAAGGAATGCAGTGAGTATGCATATCTTTACCTTGATTATCAAATGGTGTTATATCATCATCATGAAAAATACGAGCCATATACAAGGGAGATCCATCACTGTTAAACATTGAAAAGTATCTTTTTTTATCAGGTAACAAATTTGCCCAAACTAAACAAAAAACTTCAGAAGGCTTAGAATTCAAAATTTTATTCCAATCGTGAGTTTCAAAAATATTTGCAGGTAACACTTCATCAATTGCTAAATATATCAATATTTTGTCCCCTTCTATTTTCCTTGCCCTATCGATAGCCATTTGTGATCGTTTGGTTTCACTATACGACAAATCTTCATTATCGAGAAGTATCACTTTGGGATTAGCTAACGCCATCTCACGTGTCCCATCAGTAGACATTTGATCCACCATTATTATATAATCAGCCCATAAACTATTGGCTTTCAGAAATGCACTAGTTACCCATCCATAATTACGGGTGGAAGTCAAGCATACAAGTAGGGGTTTATTCATTTTCTTCGTTCTTCTTTGACAAATTAATTCATATTATAATTCCATGTTACCCGAGCCGTCTCACGAATTTCATCGTGTGGTAAGCAAGTTTCTAAATCAACACTATATCTAATAGTCCTTTTTTTACAAAACAATCATCACTATAAACATATTGCTCAGTTTTAAATACTAAACTCTCTACAACAGGATCAGTATGTATGTAGTTTAACTTTTCGGCTATGACCTTATTACTCAAAGTTGAATTGGCTTGTTTTCATGCTATAATTGATCTTTTGTATCTCTCCTGAGTTTTATTATCGAATTTAAAATTCAGACCTTTAAAACTATCAACAAAAAACTAAAAACTAAAATTATTTTTCAATTTTTTTGTATAAAAAACAAGTCCTTAAAAACCCCAACATTTAATTTTTCTTAAATTATTGCATAAATATACTGTTATTTCAAAATCAAATTACTACTTTTAAACTGTTAATTCACAAAGCTATAATTCATCATAAGTCTAGTTTTCTTATTCCTATATCTACCCAAAGAAACTGTGTATGCTTAGCTCTAACATTCTTGCGAAACATCGCTATAAGTCCCTACAAAAAGTAGAGTTCTGCTTTATTCCTTTCATTAACGCTGTATTACTTACACTACTTTTCCCGTTGCAGATAGATTGTTGAAGGCGCAATAGCAACGGGCATATCTTCACCTGACTTCCAATAAAATAAAATTATTGATCACAATATTAATTTAAAACACAAATATATGAATAATACCCATAATCAATCCATTCCACAAGCAGTTTTGGATGAAATAAATCAAAATATTAATAACACACTTACTTTGCTTAAGCCCTATGCCATTGCACTTACTCCAGTTGAACGCGGTGAAATGGCTAAACTAGGCTATAAAACCTTGGCTTTTGTAGATAAAACTAATTCCTATTCACAGGCTAACCCTCAATTGTGCCCTTCGTATTTTAGTCAGGCTGAATTTGCCATTGATTTTGCCGATTATCACAATTTACGCCCTTTAGCAATGTCGGTTGAGCAACTTCTGCACAATATAGAAGATACCATGATGATGTCTGGCAGTGAGGCTTATGTAGCTTCTTTATCGTTCTATAATTCTGCTAAAGATGCTGCCAAACGCGACATTCCTGGTGCAAAAGCGGTATACGATGATTTGAAGGCACGCTTCCCTCAAAAAAGAATTAAAAAGTCAGAATAAACTAAATTGATTTCCCTTATCCTAACTCCCGTAAGTGTTTGCTTGCGGGAGTTTTGTTTAAAACTGACAAGACTGTCAGATTTTATAGAATGATTTATACTCAAACTGACATGATTTCTACTTTTACACGAAGTCATTTATGTTTTAGCTCAATGATTTCCTGTTTTTTCAGAATGATTTCTACTTTTACCCAAATGCTTTCATCTTTTTATAGAATGATTTCTACTTTGGCCTGATTGCATTTATCTTTTTATAGAATGATTTCTACTTTGACCCAAATGAGTTCATGTTTTTATAGATCAACCGGATATTTTTTAGTACTTCTTCCCAAAGTGCCAAAGGTGCGACCAGATATCAGCATTTGTCCATCTGGGCAATGCGTTTGTTTTTTTTCATTGCCTTCACCGACAATGTGATATATCTTTTCGGTGCGTTGCACCTTAATATATATATCCCAATATCAATCCCACACATAGCGTTCATCATATTCTTGCTCGTGTTCTTCGAGAAACAAGCGATATTCGGGTTGGAACTCAACTACCTGATGATGCTGCATTTGATTGCCAATGTAGTTGATTTTTGAATTCAAGGTTTGTTTATCTACTGAGAAACCCGCATAGCCGTGCTGCCAGTAAAAGTCAAGGCATTGTTCGTCTTCATGTTTTACCCAACGAGAAGAACGGGATTTCACTTCTTCCACCAATTTCATCATAGCCAATTTCCGCGACAAGTCACACAGCAGATGAACATGATCATAATATCCGCCGATAATTATTGGGGTACACTCCAACTTATTACAAATTCCGCCCATATAGGCAAACATACGGTCACGGATGCCATCGTGCAAAAATGGCTGACGGTATTTGGTACTGAAGACGATATGCACATAATTGTTGGCAAAGGATTGTGGCATGGTTATGGTTTTTTTACGCTGCGTTGCAGCTTTTCGAGCTGTCGCTCAAAGTTATGGATCTGGGCGGTGCGTTGCACCTGAATAAAAACAAACAATTTATAAACTCCAACGGAGCGATTATATATTTTGCTTTGTGCATCTGGGCAAAGCAAAAGTTTAGGGCAAAGCATTAAACCTATTTATCACCTCCACTACACGCTTCACTTCATCCCATTCCATAACCCCACTTATCGGCAGACTTAATTCCTGATTGTGGATAAGTTCTGTGACTGGATACTCTCTTGTTGATAGTTCGGTATAACATTTTTGCAAATGTGGAGGTGTTGGGTAATGAATTAAGGTT
The DNA here is from genome assembly GCA_038222885.1 of Bacteroidales bacterium. Taxonomy (GTDB): domain Bacteria; phylum Bacteroidota; class Bacteroidia; order Bacteroidales; family Paludibacteraceae; genus Paludibacter. Next base: position 13,619 of record JBBRHJ010000009.1, read on the forward strand.
TGAATTCCATTTTCCATAAGATACTGCTGTAATTTATCACGCCATTGACATCTTATCGGAAATATATGAAAAACATGACTGCCGCCCAACCCCCTAGAGAGGGAATAAGTAGGTAAAATAATTTCAGGCTGTTGTATATTTTCGATATAATAACGTGCAATCTTTTGGCGATGTTCATTCTCTCTATCGATATGTTGGAGTTTTACATCCAATATTGCAGCTTGTATTTCATCCAACCGACTATTTAAACCTTGGTATTCATGTACATATTTTTGTTTACTGCCATAGTTCGCTAATGCTCTTACTATTTCTGCCAACATATCATCGTTAGTAGTGACTGCGCCCCCATCGCCCAAAGCACCCAAATTTTTACCCGGATAAAAGCTAAAACCTGCCGCATCGCCAAGTGCACCGGTACGTCTGCCCCCTAACCCCCTAAAGGGGGAAAAAGACTTGCTTTCTGACAATTCAGATAAGTTTGATGTATCCGTCACAACTCCCCCTTTAGGGGGCTGAGGGGCAAATTCTGCTCCTATCGCCTGTGCATTGTCTTCTATAATCTTTAAATTATATTTCTTTGCAAGTGCTTCCAATTCGTGGCTCCAACAAACTCTTCCGTATAGATGAACTACCATAATGGCTTTGGTACGTTCAGTAATATGTTGTTCTATCAGAGAGAAATCAAGATTATAAGTATTTATATCTGGTTCCACTAATACTGGCTTCAATCGATTATCGGAAATGGCTAAGATACTAGCAATATAAGTATTCGCTGGAACAATAACTTCATCCCCTTCTTGCATAATACCCATTTCAATATATGCCCTTAAAATAAGGCGAAGTGCATCCAATCCATTGGCTACCCCTATGGCATGTTTCACTCCAATATATTCGGCTAAATGTTGTTCGAATATTTTCAATTCATTGCCCAACAAATACCAACCCGAATCAATTACTCTGGAAGCTGCTGCTTTCAATTCATCAGCATATTGAGCATTAATTTTTTGAAGATCTAGAAATTTTATCATATTAAAATTCAAATTACACGAATTTCTTACTCCCCTTTAGGGGTTGGGGGCAACACTCTTACAAACTTAGCTGGATTGCCCAACCATAATTCATTAGCTGGTATATCTTTAGTTACTATACTCCCAGCACCAATCAAAGCATTTTCACCAATAACAACTCCACCCAGAATCACAGAACCAGCACCAATAGAAGCTCCTTTTTTAATCAATGTACGTTGAAGTTCAAAAGCTTGTTTGGCTCGTGGATATTTATCGTTGGTAAAAGTGACATTGGGTCCTATTTGCACATTGTCTTCAATACTAATACCGTCCCATAAATAAACACCGTTCTTGATGGTAACATTATTCCCAATCTTAACCTCGTTTTCGATAAAGCATTGACTACATATATTGCAATTTTCACCTATAATGGCTTTTTCTAATACCACTACAAATTGCCAAATACGTGTACTGTCAGGGATATTTACAGATTGTACATCTGCTAATTTATGGATCATTGTTTTTTATATTTACGATTTAAAAATTTACGATGTACAATTTAGATATTAGCATTCTCTTTGAATTGTTGGAAACTTTGATAGTTACGAAAGTAATCGTTTTCATCATATTTATGTGAAGCCAAAACCAGACAGCAAGATCCTGAGGAAAAATTCTTCAATTCACGCCAAATCCCTGGTACTATTTTTAATCCTTGATAGGGGCGATTCAATGTAATGGTTCTAGTCTGACAACCATCGTCCAAAACAACATCAAAACTACCACCCGCTGCTACCAGCATTTGTTGGAGTTCTTTGTGTGCATGCCCCCCCCTTTCTTCTCCACCTGGCACATCATACAAATAGTAAACTCGATTGATATCAAATGGAATAATCCCTCCATTTTCAGCCACTGTGATATTACCTCTTTCTCTATGATTTTTATCCAACTCTATCAGTTCGCAATCCATTACAGTTGTTTTTTTGGGATTAGGATGAGAATAGATACAATCAGGATTACTATCCTGTATTTTCGATTTTCCTAAATATTGTTTTGTTAAAACGAATTGACAAAATTCATTGTAATCACGGATATAATCCTTTTCATTAAAGCCAGTAGAAGCCAATACCAATGCAATAGAATTAGTCGAAAAATTAATCATTTGCCTCCAACTCCCTGCAGGAACATATAGACCAAAATAAGAACGATTGAGCGAAAACTTTTGCTTTTTTCCCTTCCCTCTATCAATCACTATATCGAAACTACCCGAAATAGCCACAATAAATTCATCTTGTTCCTTAAATGCATGTCCGCCACGGGTTTCTCCGCCAGGCACGTCATAAATCCAATACGCACGTTTTATTTCAAATGGAATATGATTTAATCCTTCCAAAAAAGAGAGATTACCTCTTTGGTCAATTATTTTGGGGAGTTGAATTAGTTTTGGTGCTTTCATACTATACTTCTAAATCTTTGAGTTATCTCTCAAAGCAATAAATCTCTAAATCTTTGAGTTAACTCTCAAAGCAATATATCTCTAAATCTTTGAGTTATCTCTCAAAGCGAAATATCTTATCGGTGCGTTGCACCTTAATCTTTTTTCCAAAGCTCCAACGGAGCGATTTGATATTAGCATTTGTCCATTTGGGCAATGCCTTTATAAATTTGTCCATTTGGGCAATGCGTTTATATCCACAGTATTTTTACCCAATCCTCTTCGATTGCATTAATTTAAACCGTTTAACCAATGCAAAGATATAAAATCCTATTCGGGATTTGGTACGTTTAATTGCTTTTCGTTCTTTTGTTCCAATAAACTTCAATTGCTTCAATTCATTTCTAGCATGTTGATAGTTGAAATTATACACAGCTACCAGAAACCGTCGGTAAACCATATAATCATGAGCCCAAGTCTCGCTAAACTCCAGTTCACCGGGATATAATTCGTTCAGATATCGGCGTATTTCGACTAATCCTTGATGATAATATAAATATCCAGGATGATTGTAGTTGATAAAAGTTTGAGAACTATTGTAAACTCTGTACACTACACAAAGGTCAGGTATATGACCAAACAAGGTGTTTTTTGCCAAAATGGCCTGCATAGGCACATCCTCTACCGAAAAATTACGTTTAATAAATTCGTCAAAATCAATTTCTTGAAGTAATTCTGCTTTAATTAATAACGACAATGGCATGGCATAAACGCCACCTCGCCAAGTATAATCGAACACCTTTCCATCCCTAACTGGATTCAAAGGAGCAATACCTTCAACCAGTTTATTCATTTCTACTTGCAAACGATAACCAGATGTACTGACGACTCCATAATCTGGATTTTGTTGAAAAAAAATAAGTTGTTTTTGAATTTTATTTTCATCTATCCAATAGTCATCTCCAGCACATATACCGATATACTTCCCTCGACATAAACGCAGGGTATCAATAAAGTTCTTTAGCAAACCTTGATTTTTATCTTGAAGAAGTAATCGAATTTGGTGAGGATATTTTTGTTGATATGCTTTACAAATATTAGCTGTATTATCTGTTCCACCATCTTCACCAATCACTAATTCCAAGGAGAAATCTCCCTTTTGCATCAAAATACTTTCGATAGTTTGTGCTATGGTTTTTTCCTGATTGTAGGTGATAATTAGAACTGACACTAATGGACTTTTTTTCATTTCATCTGGGATAACTATCATTTGTCTTTCAAAATAATTGATTTCTTATCGAAATACAGACTATAAACTCCATTCGTCCAATCTTGAGGATCACTAGATATATCAGCAATAAATATCGATTTGGGCTTATTCAGTATTGGAGTAACATATACAGTGTCAGAATCTGAACTCTTTATATATTCATATCGACTGTTAAGTTCATTGTCATATCGAATAATAGCACCTGAAAAAATATCTTTATAAATATCTCTGAAAACACTCTCCTTTTGCAAGGAATAGGAAATCAATAAAAAGGATATTGCATAAATATAAAAATTATTCTTTAAGCTAATTGTAACAAGACCATTTTCTCTAAAATAAACAGATAGATTTATTGAATTTATCATTACCAACAAAAGAGTAAAATAATAAACAACATCTTGAATTCTAAATGAGTATAGAGTTTTAGCAATAAAAGATGGTAAGACCAAAATAAATAAAATCACTAATGAATATATAAATAGTTTGTGGGGTTGAATATAAAATTTTACATGAGTAGTAATATCAATATAAAACGGAATAAGCACCAAATTAAATACTACTATTGATGATAGGAAAAGTATCTTTCGATAAATCAAACCATTATATAATATTAAATCTCTAAAAGTAACTGGTTGTAAATCTGTAATAAACTTAATTCTCTTATAATTACCAGGACCAAGTATCACGATGGCGGCTCCAACCAATAGAACAATTAGAAGAAAGATAATTTCAAATTTAGAATCAGGTAAGTGCTTTCTAAACAAAACATATAACAAGAAAAGAGCAAAAAAGAAAAGAAATAAAAGCATGATTTCATTTTGAGAAACCATAATGAAGGAAATTAAAGATATGAGTGTAAAATAGAATCTATTTTTCTTGTGTGTATGATTAATAATGAAAACTACTAATAAATTAAACAAAACAATACTTGATATCCATATTACAATACCTGGATACCAATAAAACGTTTCAGATATCCCAGGATTATAAGCTATAAATAAAAAAACAAAAAATGAATATAGAAAAAAAAGATTGGATGAAGAGGTTCTTATATAAAACTTATTTATAGTAGAAAAAAGTAGATATATTGACGAGAAGAAAATGAAAATAAATACTATCAATTGAAATCTGTAAAGTAAAATATCCTTGGTATTGCAAAATAATAAAGTCAAGAAATTTCCAATTAAACGATTATCCATAGTACGATATATTTGAATAGTATCAATCCAAATATTTGATGACATTGCAAATCCAAAATCATCAGTAGACGGATGAACATATAAACACAAAACAATCAGGGGCAATATTGTAAATAAAAATAAAACTACACTTAAAATATTTTTAATTCTATTCATGTTTTTATTTATTAAGTATTTTATTAGAAAAAATGAAATTCCAAGTAAAAGTAAAAGGAATAACAAGAACAGTTTGTAAAAACGCGTTAAAATTTGGTATTAAAAGCTGTATTGGAAATAACAACAGCACTCCAACAAGCATACTAATTATATAAACTGATACATACATCAGAAAATCACTCAATCTGTGACTTACAATTTTAAAAACAAAGATACTATTAAGTAAATATGATAATAAGATTGATAAAGAGTATGAAATTACATAACTTAAATAAATATCCCATTTAAGCAATTGAATAGTAATAAATAGCAATATTAATGAAAAGATTGTTGTTAGGACACCAACAACAGAAAAACCAAGTAAGAACTTCTTAATGGCAATAAATATATTGTTACTACTTTTCATTATAATCAATTCTTAATATTTTTATAATAATGAAGGAAATAATGAAGAACACCAAAAAAAGCACATAATATAAAAAAGGTTGCCAAGGTCCTTGGGATAACATATATCTTTCCCAAACTAATTCATTTTTTACATTTATAAGAAACCAGAATCTTGACAATAATAAAGACAAACCAACCCAGATAATAGATTTATAAAATTTAATATCATATTTATTCAAAGTAGAGAAAACTGGTATAAAAATAAATGGCAACATGTTTATCAGATATCTGCTTTCATTTCCTAAAGCTAAAAATAACGAAAGAAAAACAACAAATAAATACCCAAAACCAGCATTAAAAACGAAAGTCCAAAATGGTCTCCAATAAAACAAAATCAACAAAAAAGTCAAACCATAATATGCAAAATGATTTATTAAATTTGACAGAGGGGCTTGAATTGACTCAGAGATCATTTCAAAGAAAAAAGCAGAAAAACTATGCCTAGACAAGTGATTAGAGAAATAATAAATTATAAGGCGAACAAATACAAAGGCCAATGCAAAGTTCACAATATTTGAAATACGTACATCTTTAAAAAACTGTTTAAGGATGTTTAACCCATTGCCAGCAAACTGCTTAATTACAAAAAAGTAATACATCACAATGCAAAATATACTTAGTAAAACTAGATTGTAGTTAGTAACTTCATTATATAAATTATGTTTGAACTTTCCTACAAAAACATGACTTATAGTTATTACCAAATAAATCATAACTGGTATTGAAAGTAATATATATTCGAATACCATTCTACGAGAGTTTTTTACTTTGGAGGTCTCTATAGGCTTAGATGGCATAAAAGCTAAGAGCAAACCCTGCAGAAGTATAGTTGGCCAAACTAGAGAACCAAGAAGTGACAACAACAATAACCATGTGGTTTTTCGACAAATAAAGAAATAAAATAACATAATTCCAAAGCTAAATGCAAAATAATCAGTCAAAAGAGGATAATATCCAAGAAGCTTTAAAATTGGATAATTATAAAATAATGAAGAAAAGGCTATTAATTCTATTGAAACACTAAATGATAGTATATCAGATATTTTATAAAAGAAATAAACCCCAATTAAAATCATAAATAGATTTAATAATATCATTACGGAGAGATGATTTAGTGTATTTGACTCTATACCTAAAACATCACATGAATAATGTACCAAAACAAAAGGAAGAATTCTTTGAAAAGTATAACTATCAATAGATTTAGTATTTTCTATCGAAAAATCTTTACATATAGTATCATAATAAGTACCATCCCAGCCAGCACCATTGCCTATAGTGATTCTTTCATTAAAAAATGAATTTAAGATCAAAATTACAAAAAGAACAGTTGTAGAAAAAAACCTTGTATAATATCTTTTATTCATTTTTTTTATCCTTAATAATAAATCCAGGTCTATTCTTCACTTCTTCAAAAATTCTCCAAATATACTCTGCAATAATTCCTAATGAGAAAAGGATCAACCCACTAAAGAAAAATATAAAAATAACCAAAGACGTCCAGCCTGGAATCATATTACCCCAATACAAAGAATTACCAAATAATTTAATGTAGATATAGAAAATAATCAAAATAAAAGAAAGAAACGAGAAAGTGAGGCCCATATTCATTATTAACTTTATGGGAAAAGTTGAGGATGAAAAAAAGGTATCTTTTGCCAAATTAATTTTCTTCTTCAAACTCCATCTCGATTTTCCCATATTCAACCCTAAAGGCCTATCATAGGGCAAAAATACTGGATTAAAGCCCAATCGCAGTACCTCAGTTATACTTGAAGTTTTTATATGATGTATTCTTAGATTTAGAATGTCAACAATCTCCCTATCTATAAAATATAAATCGGCTCCACCATCGGGAAATTTAATATCAGATAGAGAGTTCATTAATTTATAATACAATCCAGATTGGATTCTATTGATCCACGGATCATTTCGAGTTATCCTGTGTGGAATTATAACTTTTATTCCACCCTCCCACATTCTATACATTTCTACAATGGTTGAGTATGGTTGTTGTTCGTCATCAACTATAGGCATTGCACAGGCTCCTTTACTTAGCGACAAACCTGCAAAAATCGAATAATGACTAGTGTAATTCTGGCTTAACTGGTATGCTCTTACATTATCTTCTTTACTTTCAAGCTCTAAAGCAATTTTATACGAATTATCTTTGGAGCCATCATCTATAACAATAAACTCAAATGGAATATCTTCTTTTTCTAATAAAATTCTAATTTTATTATAGGCTACATTTATCCTTTCCTCTGAATAATAAGACAGAAGAATTAATGACAATAATTTATTTTCCATTTTATTTCGAATTTAGCATTCTTTCTACTAACGTTTCACTCACATTTACCCTCGGCAAATAATATTTACCGCTTAACCACTGTTGATTTAAATTCCCTGCAATAGCTGAAAAAGCAAATTTATAATCTGTATTCGATAACAATTTGATAGATTTAGATGAAACCTCTACAATTCGACCGTATGGGAATGCAAAACAATCAACAGGCCTATCGGTCAAGTGTTGTAGATATTGACGAGATTCTGATAATTCTTTCATGGCCTCAGTTTCGGTCATATACCTGAACATTTTATGATGTAGCGCATGAGAGCCAATTGTGCATAATGGATCTTTAGCTAATTCAATAATTTGGTCTGCTGTCAGAAAATTAGGCTTTCCTATCAAATCTTTGGTGATAAATAAAATAAAAGGTATTTGATGATTTTTCAAAAAAGGATAAGCTTTGGTATATACACTTGTATTACAATCATCAAACGACACATAAAAGCTGTTATTCGACATTTGATTATTTTGAATTATATCCGAAAGTTCAGTAAATGTAAGCGCTTTCTTTCCTTTATCTATTTGGTAAAGCAAAAATGCCTCAAAGGATGCCTGCGAAAGAGCGAACTGTGTCTTTACTTCATCTTTACTGTCAAGCAAATCATGAAATAGAAACACTTCAGTACCCTTTTGCCATTTACTTATTAAGTTCAATGCAAAAGTGTACAACCGATTCTGTTCTCTTATCAGTCGAAGTTTTAAAGTAATCATTGCTGGTATATTTGGTTATATATTTCTTTAATCCTAAGATTCAGAAAGAATGCGAGTTCACCTCTTCGTTGCATCATGCTAAAATAGCTTTTGCGTTTATCTCTTGCAAAGCTAAGAAATTCGATTTGCTTTTTAAGCATAAACAAAAAGGCATTCCCTATGTATTTCAGTACTGACAAGTTCCACTTAAAGTTATTTTCACGAAAAACACCGTAGGCATTACTAATGCCAGTGTTAAAAAATCGGCGTCCCATGTCTTTTACAGTTCCCTGTTTATCTACAAACTGTAAATGTTTCATTTCGGCAAAAGGTGTCCAACCAATGAGTTTATCCGCTTTGTGAAGTTTAATTACCAAACCAGTATCGCCATCGCCCACTAAATACTTACCCACTAAATCGGGATTAAAACCTCCCAACTCATTGAAAATAGTTTTACGAATTGAGAAAATGCCTCCATTCAGATAGATATCTTTACGATAGATCACTTCATCGCCATAGTTTAACCGACCTAACATAAACAGATAAGGTGCTATCCAATCGGGAGCTTGCTTATCCCATTGAATTTCAATTTTGCCAGCTACGGCATCTACCTTTTCGTTGGCTGCATAAACATTCAACACTTCTTTTACACAGCTTGCATTAAACAAGCCATCATCATCGCAAAAAATCAGTATATCGCTTTTGGCTACTGCTGCGCCAGCATGGCGTGCATTGGTAGAACCTATTTTAGTCTCCAATAAATAATGAAAATTAGGATAGGGTTGAATAAAATCTTGTACTAATTCCGCAGTATTATCAGTTGAATTATTGTCTACCACTATCACTTCAAAATCCGATGTAGGTAAATTCTGCCTCGTCCAAGTCTCTATTGAACGAAGAAATACTTCTGAATTATTGTAGGTGGGGATGATTATGGAGGCTAGCATTTATGTCTAATTAATCGTTCTAACTTCTTCCACCAAGGCAAAAGTCTTTGTAAAGCAGCTTTGGTTTCTTGCTTCAGAATATTCTCATTGTTACTGGAAACGCCATCCATAGCGAAGCAACTCACTAAAACAGGTATCGATTTATAATTACAGCGATTTAAACCACATACGATTAAGAAAAATTCCCAATCCGAAATAATTTTATTCTGCTCGTTATAATAGCCATATTTTTCAAATAATGCTTTTTTAATAAATGTATTGGGATGAGTCAATCCAGAGCTAATACAATAATTAAGATTGACAAATGCAGGCGGAAATAATTTAATTTTCTCATTATTACTTTTAATCAATTCAAGTTCTCCCGATATAATCTCAAAGTCATTATTCAAGTGCGGAAGCACATTTTCAACCACATTATCAGCTGCCAACCAATCACCAGAATTCAAAAACAATAGAAATTCTCCTGTAGCCATTCGAATGCCTTTATTCATTGCATTGTAAATTCCTAAATCAGGTTCACTTATCCACGTCAATCTAATTATAGAACTGTCAAACTTCTGAATGGTTTCTATACCTCCATCAGTTGAGCCTCCATCAACAATAATATATTCAAAGTCTTTACAAGTTTGAGAATATATACTGTCAAAAGTCTTTTTGAGACCGTTCACATTATTTCGGTTGATTGTAATTAAGCTAATTAGGTGCATAAAAAAAATATTTTTATACAGATATTTTTTTACTTTTTGATACTTCCCAGAAATTCATTAAGTTCATTTGATATGTATTTATGAAACTCTTATGTATAAAAAACACATCTAACCCTGGAATTTCTTTAATAACAACATAACCTTCTACTTCTAACAATGTTCTAAGTTCAACGTTTGGTCTTTCAATTGTAATACACCTAAATTGATAATCATTGAATGGGAAATTTTTTAACGCTAACCATTCAGCACCTTCTATATCCATTGACATATAATCTATTATTGAAGGGACTTTGTGTTTTTTGAAAATACTATCTAAAGTATAAGTATTTAACTCAAAAATATTTTCAGAATTATCTGCTGAAGCTAAAGAGATTTGCTCACTTTCGAAAATTATACCTGAATCTAATCCATCGTTATAAAAAAACGCAAGCCCATTAGAATCAGAAACACAAGCATTGATACATTCAACTTTTCTATTTTTAATTAGATTTTCAAATACTATCGGATTTGCTTCAACACACAAGCCAGACCATTTAAACTTAGTCTCTAATAAAAATGTATTATTATACGTAATGCCATCATTGCTGCCTATTTCGACAAAAAAACCATTCTTTTTTTTATCAAAAACCTCTCCATAAACCCAGAAATCTTGTCCAGCTTGTCCATAAGACTTTCTACATAAAGTAAGATATTTGTATACAAATTTTTTAGGTAAAATTGATTTTATAATTTGTCTAATTTTCATTTGTAAATATTTTTTAAAAGATTATATTGCATGTATTTAACTTAACACAATTGATTGAAAATGGATTTAATTTGACTCCAACGATGATTCCATGTATGATTTTCTAAAACCATTAGATAGTTTTTTTCAATAAGTGGTATATAATCGCTATAATTTTTGAGAATATTATCTAGTTGTAAAACAGCATTAGTCATATCAATCTCTATTACAGGATTATATCCGAACAACTGAATCATTTCTGCTGGAGCATGCCCAACAATTAAACATTTTGAGGCCATCGATTGTAAATAACGAATAGTCATGGTTTCAACATCTCCCGAACGTTCAGGATGTGTAATGTTAGACGGTACACAAATTGAGATTTTACTGCTCGCTAATCCTTGAATAAAATCTTCGCGAGTAGGGAAAACTAATTCTCCCTTTTGCTTTTCATAAAGATAGCTATACCCTCTTTCTAAAAGTTCCCCAACGATAAGCTGGTGATAAGCATCATATTTTCTACCTAAAGCTAAAACATCAATGGTTTTAGTTGAATAATTCTGATACTTATATTGGTTAACATCAATTCCTTCAGGTATCCATCTCACTTTTGTATAATCCAATTTTTGTTGTAATATATAAGCCGACTGCGATGCTGTTATAAAAAGATAATCTATTTTATATTTAATGCAGAAATCTTGAATTTTCTGATAGTCATTAGGCCAAGCATCAAAAAGATAGATACTTTTACAATTTCTATTTAAAACTCCAAATGGTCTGTATTTATATTCATCAAGCCCCATCATTATGGTAAAAAGATGTCCAGTATCTTTACAAGAATGCTTTAAATATGACTTCTTTGTATGTAGAATCGTTGAGACGTTCAATTTCTTACCTATTCTATATAATAAAGTTTTTATTTTATAGATAATATGATTTGCAGGTTTTGCTGCACGAACCTCTGTGTTTAATAAAATAGAATTCTCAAACTCATTAATAGTATCTGTGGAAACATTTAGATGATCAATGGGACCTTGAACTAATTTCATAATTTAATACTTCAAAATTTGTCTAATTACTCTGTCAGCCCGTCTATATTTTTTTTGATTAAGCTTGTTTTGTGTGAAAAACATCCAACGTTGAATCATTTTATCTAATATTGAACGTGGATCTTTGTACTCATATGAATTTTGCTTTTCAAAATTCTTAGCCTTTTCCTTCCAATCTACATCCCAAATTCGTAGTTTTTTAAATTTACTTGCTCCATATTTGTCAATAAAATCTACTACTTGTTCTTCAAACCAATTAAACTCTTCTTTATTTATATTTAGGATATCAATTTCATGATCATTATAATCAGATATCCATTTATTCGGTATGGGTATAATTTTATCTTGTGGTATAGCAAACATATGATGATATTGACGAAATATTTCCAAAGAGCTTTTTAGAGGAAAATTAATTTTCTCAAGACACTGATAATATCTATGTTTGCTTAACATTTTTTCCCAATCTGCAAATTGAAAATGAATTACTTTTATTTCATTCAATTCTATCACATCATGATTTTCAGGTAATGGAATCCTACCACTATGAATTACTTTTGCTTCAGTATGCTCATATCCATCATCAATATAACCCCATGGAAAATGATAACCTAACCACATTGTTTTTAAATCTGGAGCAAAGTTTGCCCATTGAAACTTTAAAATAGTTCCTGGTTTAGCTGTCAATATTTTCTGCCATTCAAATGATGCTAACACATTGGGTGTGAAAATTTCATCAGCATCCAAGGTTATTAATATGCGTTGCCCATCTATTTTTCTCGCTTCATTTATCAATAATTTTTGCCGTACAGATTCGTTATACTCAACTGAATTATTATCTATTAATATCACTTTGGAAAATTGCGAAGCAATCTCACGGGTACTATCAGTTGACATTTGATCACATACAATGATATAATCAGCCCATAATGAAGCAGATTGCAAACAGCGTTCGATTAATCCAGCATTATTTCTCGTTGGTATTAAGCAAATAACCTTTCTATCAGATACTACCATTATCTATAAATAATCTTTATAATAATTTTCGATATATTCTTTTAATGCCACTTTCCAATCACGCATATAGTTAAGTCCCCGAATATTTAGTTTTCTGTTTATTAATCGTTCATTGGCCGGACGTTGGGCAAAGTAGACATCTTTAAAATACTCAGAATCTACTACATTTAATTTAATTTCTGATTCTTTGCCCAAAATTCTCAGTAATTCTTGTGTTACTTCCAGTCGGCTAGTTTGACCACCACATACCAAATTATATAATCCCCAATATTCCTTTTGAATTAGTACCTTTACATTTTTGGCAAAATCCTGCGTGTAAGTTGGGGTCCCGTCTTTATCATTTACAATGAAGAGTTCTTTTTTACCTTCTTTTAATTGTGTCATTAGTTTTTGAATAAACTTCTTATCCTTTTTTGGACCAGAACCCATCATCCAACCTGCACGACAAACCAAAAACTTTCTTGCATTTTCAACGACAAACGTCTCCCCCATATATTTTGATCTTGCATAAACTCCTAAAGGATTAGGTATATCCCAATCATCGTATAGTGGCTTTTCACCATCAAATATTCCTGCTGTTGAAATATATAGTAAAGGTATGTTTAGTTTGTTAGCAATATATACTGCATTTTCAACTGAAATAGTATTTGTCCGATAAGTCTCATCAGCGTTTAATTCACAGAATTCCAAATCGGTATAGGCTCCTAAGTGAAATAAATAATCTGGCTGAAAATCAAAGACATCTTTCATATAACTATCAAAATCTCGAAAGTCGAGATAAGACAACCAATTTTCATTTACATCTTTATCAGTACATTTTATTTCATATTCGTCTTTGAACTGAGTATAAAAGGCTTCACCAAGCATTCCACCACAACCAGCAATGTAAATTTTCTTTTTCATGTTTATAGTATTAATAATCCACGTGTTGCATAATCAAATTCAAAACCAGTATCTGAGATAAAACCAAAAGAATGAATAAAAAAGTTTTTTCTAATTACCATTAAATTTCTAACATTGGGCTGATTAAGTTCGATGTCAAAATAAAATTCCCCTTTAGACATGTTTTCAGGTAATTCAAATTCATAATTCAAATTGAATATCCCTGCTTTATGAAATGGAACATGACCAGTCTTGTGACTTGGAGAAAATACACCTAATAATGTACCTCTTAAATCAAACAGAAACATTTCTAAATCCATCTGAATTGAATGCTCTAATCTGCCTATTATTTGTATATTTATTTTATTGTTCTTTGAATTAATATGAAGAGTATTATTTTCACTGCCATTTACTCTTATATTAGATACGCTAAGTTCTTGTATAAAAATCTCCATTCTTTCTATAGTTTTTTTACATTTTTTCGTATCATCTAGTATATAATGGTCTATTGATTCTCTTACACTACCTAAAAATATACTTGTCCCATTTTCCAAAACTAATCCTTTAGTACACAAAGCTTCAACCGCGGCCATATTATGACTCACAAACAACACCGTTCTCCCCTCCCCTTTACTTACATCCTGCATTTTGCCAATGGCTTTCTTTTGAAATTCGGCATCGCCTACGGCAAGCACTTCGTCCACAACTAGAATCTCGGGTTCGAGGTGGGCAGCTATAGCAAAGCCAAGGCGTACGGTCATACCGCTGGAGTATCGTTTGGCGGGAGTGTCTATATAGCGTTCTACGCCAGAAAAATCTACTATTTCGTCGAGTTTTCGGGTAATTTCTGCTTTGGTCATGCCCATAATGGCACCGTTCATATAGATATTTTCACGGCCAGTCATTTCGGGGTGAAAGCCAGTACCTACTTCTAATAAAGAAGCTATGCGTCCGGCAGCACGTATTGTCCCAGTGGTGGGTGCGGTTACTTTGGAGAGGATTTTTAATAAGGTAGATTTCCCTGCTCCGTTTTTTCCTATAATGCCTAACACATCGCCCTGTTCTACCTTGAAGTTAATGTCCTTCAATGCCCAGACATAATCACTCTCGCCTTTGTGTGCCCGGTCGTTTACCTCGCCTATTTTCAGATAAGGATCTTCCTTGCCAAGTACATTCATCTTCCAGAACCGGTTGAGGTCATGGCTAAGGGTCTTAGTGGAGACAAGGCCTAGGCGGTATTGTTTGGATATATTATTAAATTCTATCGCTGTTGGCATATATTTTTTTTAAGAGTTTGATAATGGATTAGAGCTATCATCAAATATACTAAAGGCTTTTATCCAAGCTGCAAATGATTTAGTGGGTAGGCGAAACTCCCCTTTAACTGCAACATTTGGAATAATTACAGCCCTGTTTTTCAGTGCAATAATTGCATTATTAAGGGTGGTATCCTTAATTTCAATTCCGTCTTTTATTTTTCGAACGATTTACCCATTCATCCGAATACCGAGCCATCGATTGCAAAACCCGTCTATAATCATCCGAACCTATTTGAACAAAACAAATAGCATTGAAATATTTGTGACCAAGTTGGCTCAATGCAGCATTTGTTGCGTAGGCACCTTGTTTTACATCAAGTTCATTGATAATCCAGTCCTTATCTGCCTCAAAAGCTTTGTATGCAAACTCTTGTAAAAAATGTGGGTAACAAGTTCTATATTTAATACTAAAAAATTCATTTTCAATCCATCAGATAATGCGAGTTTACCAGAGGCAAATTGATTTACCATCAAAAAAAGTGATGATTTCCCTAACCCTCTTTCTCCTTCAATAAGAAAATGTTGCGGATTGCCATAAGGAGTTTGAAGTAGACTTTGCTGTATAAAAGCCAACTCTTCTGCTCTTCCGTGAAACATTTTAGGAGTAACAATACTATTTGGTCGATAAGGATTAAAGCGCATAGTTTAATAAGATAATGGACTACAAAGTTAGAAAATTATGGGTAATAACAGCTAATAATGGGTAATAATGAGTAATAATAGATAATAATGGATAATACAGACTAATTACAGGAATTAAGAATGTGCTTATTTGCCAGACTTTTTCGCCAAAATTCACTAATAATCCTAATTCAAATTTTGTTGTTTTTAAATAATTCCTTGTTTGATTAATACTGTCAGGGTGTATGAACATTGCAGCTTTTAGTTCTACAATTATTTTATCATAACACACGTAATCAGCTTTAAATGTTTTTTTAATTGCTCACCAGCAAATTGTATTTTCAGTATCTTTTCACGCTCATAAGGAATACTATCTTTTATGAATTGTTTTTCCAATGCCTCTTGATAAACTGATTCAAGAATTTTGGAATCTCAATATATTGTTAAATCCCATAACTATTGACACATTACTAATTTGACTTTCTTTACTAATTTCTCGGATTAAAGACGAATCACCTATCCAACCATATTAATCCGTGAAATTGGTATTTTCTATTACTACCCAATATCCTGTTTCTTCATTTCCTTCCCTTTTCAGTTTATTCTGAGTTTTGAGTTTTTCTATGTCACGCCTAATCGTTCTCTTAGAAACCATTAGTTGTTTCGAGAGTTCCTGTAATAATACATTATTGTTTTGTGTTATTAGGTTCAAGACTAATTGTAATCTATAATCGGGAACTCTATCGGGGACACTACCTCCGACATTACTGCTTTTACCCATCACAGTTTTATCCGAATGAGCAAAAACGGTGACTTTAAAACCATGTTGGAAGTTTACGAAGTTTCACTTTCGATGGTTTCCTTATATAAAATCTCAGCCATATCTTTCTTAATAAGTGTAATTCGTTTTAAAAATTCGTGTAATTCGTATCTTTAATTCGTATCTTTATTATTCGTTATATTTATCTCCCAATTTCCCCCTTTCGAAGATCCTACACGTCTAACTATACCTTTATTCTTCAGAATTTCTATGTCTCTTAATATAGTCATTTTACTGACTCCAAGCATATTACCCAATTTACTTGTTGACAGTTTATTATTCATTGCAAAATGTTCTAAAATTTGAGATAATCTTTTATCGGTAACATTATCGGTAACATTATCGGTAACACTATCGATAACATTATCAGCAGGTGTGTTTATTGTATTGGCTGTTATATTTATCTTTTTATTAAATAATGTTACCATAAATCCATTAGCAATTTCATTAAAGCTTGGCTCAACAACTCCATAATCCTTACATATATTCCGAATACGTATGATACCAGAGCCATATCGTTCTATGAGGCCAACTTCTTTAAAGGCTTTTGCTATTAACTTATTACGAGATTTAGAAGCATAGTTCCCTGAGAGTAAATCTTGAATGGTTGTACCTCCATACAATTTTCCTGGATTATAAAATTCAATCCGATCATCAAATATCTTTATTATGCTGCCAGAGCTCTCCCTATAATCTCGATGTACAATCATATTGATAACGATTTCGCGGATAGCATCCAGAGGATAGTCAAAGCGTTCGGTTCGTTCGGGATTTCCGGTAATTATATATTCAATCATCAAATGTTTTTTGATGAATGCTATTACGTCATCCACTTCAGTAAATAAATCGGTATTGAACGAAATAGAATCAATAATGGTAATATCACTTTTAAACCGACCTACTTGAATATCGCTAATCAGACAATAATCTTTTGCAAACAATAAAAAACCACCAAAAGTAAGTTTAGCTTCACGGATAATTTCCATTTTAGAAATAAACTCAATAGGTTGAAATTGTATTTTATTCTGAGTACGTTGTTCTATTTTCCTAACAAATCGTTCGACTTTATCCTCCGAAATAGCATCTAAACCATGATTGGGGTCAACATAATAATCCCAGCTGCTATTGATTGTTTTAAGATGTTCGTTAGCAATTTCGCCAATACTCATTAAATGATTTGAGTTCTTGATTCGTTTGTAAAACCGACCTCTTGATGAAATAGGTTTTATTGGATATTCTGATATAATCAATGCTATCACATTTTTACCATCAATTGATATTATTTCAGCATCAGGGATTAATTGTGGTAATGTTTTGTTTTTTATTTCATTTACCCACTCCACTATGGTTTCTTTGCTAAGCTGCACTCCTTTTACTTCGGCATTGTCAGACACACCTACATATACTACTCCTCCTTTAGTATTCGAAAAAGCTACCAGTGAGATAATTACATCCTCATTAAAAGATGTTTTAAATTCCACTTGTTCCGACTCAGATGTTGGAAGTATATTTAGAATCATAAACTCAATGATTAGTTGATTAATACGGTAGTAGCTAACACACCACCCTGTTCTACCTTGAAATTAATGTCCTTCAATGCCCAGACGTAATCACTTTCACCTTTGTGTGCACGGTCGTTTACCTCACCAATCATCAGATAAGAATCTTCCTTGCCAAGCACGTTCATCTTCCAGAACCGGTTAAGGTCATGGCTGAGGGTCTTAGTGGAAACAAGTCCAAGGCGGTATTGTTTGGAGATATTGTTAAATTCTATCGCTGTCATTTAGTACGAATTAAGAATACGCTTGTATGCCAGGCTTTTTTCGCCAAAATTCACTAATAATCCTAATTCAAATTTTGTTGTTTTTAAATAATTCCTTGTTTGATCGACGTTGTCAGGATGAATAAATGATGCGGCTTTTAGTTCCACGATTATTTCGTCA
>JBBRHJ010000010.1:0-32165 GCA_038222885.1 Bacteroidales bacterium
CTCCTCATCAATTACATTTTTTGTGGCTTTCATATAGGCTTTGGTATCCTGATAAAAAACCGAAGCATAAACCGCCTTGATGGCTTCGGTTATCATCACCAACATTTGCGTTTTACTTGTAGGGTTATAAGGAATCATATACGTGGAATAAATTCCTGCAAATGGTTGATAATGGGAATCTTCGAGTAAGCTTGAAGATCTTACGGCTATCGGACTTGAGATAGCTCCCAGAAAAGCATATAAATCTGCTATAAGTCGTTGTGGCAATCTTGCTTTTAGAAATTTATCCAAAATTTCCTGATCGCTCACATCCGATAACGCAACCGGATACAAATGATTAATTTCCATGAATTCCGAGAAATTTTCAGTACACAACACTACTGTTCGCGGAATAATAATTTGGGTATTCTCAAACTTCTCAAAGCTTTCATTTCTTTTAATCATGGCATCGATAAACGCCAAACCACGGCCTTTACCACCGAGCGAACCCTCGCCTATACGCGCAAAATTAGAATACTTATCAAATCTATCTCGTTGAAATACAGCAACTACACCCCTATTTTTTATTTTTCGGTAATGTACAATCGCATCAAAAATTATATCTCTGATTCTTTGTAAATCATTATCAGTAGGATTCTCAACTACAATCACGTTTTTTAAAAACTCGGCCAATGGAAACATAGCACGAGAGTATAGCCAGCGTGAAATATTGTTCCGTGAAACGTGATAATGCAATGATGTATCACTAATTTTAAAAATACTCTCCTGAAGATTTTTTAAATTCTGAATTCGGATTTCTTCCTCGCCAGTTTCAGGATTTAAAAACACAAAATCGCCAAATCCAAAATTATTAGTGATGGTTTTTCTCAATTCTATATTAAAAGTAAGGGATAATTTATTGATAAAAGCAGCCTCTACTTCGTCCGCACTGGCTTTATTGTCATTATTCGTTGATTCTATCACCAACGGAATTAATTTATCAATCTTTCTTATTTCCTTGCATAATTCAACACCAGCTGTTCGGCATTTTTCCCCTTCCTTCGGAAAATTCACATCGGTAATCACCCCAAGCATATTGTTTTTGTACTTATTGTACAAGTCCAATGCCTCTTCAAAATTTCGAGCTAATAAAATTTTAGGACGACCACGCATACGCAACATTTGTTCATGTTCGTTAAGTGCCTCGGTCATAAATGAGCGTGACTGCTTAAAAACATATTTATAAAGTTGTGGCACAATGGAAGAATAAAACCGAATAGAATCTTCGACAAACAAGATAACCTGCACGCCGACGGAATTTACATCTTCCTCCACATTCATCTTATCCTCTATTAATTTAATGATTGCGAGTAAAATTTCAGCATTCCCCAACCAGCTAAACACATAATCGATGGCACTTAAATCCTCATTCGCTATACGAACTGATACTGATTTCGAGAAAGGCGTAAGCACCACAATCGGTATCTCAGGAAATTGTTTTTTTACATCTTTTGCCCACTCAAAAGGATTGATACTATCGCCACTCGGCATGGAAATAATCAATTCGAAAGATCGTTCTTTTAAATAATGGTTAGCTTCTTCCTGACTTGAAACTAGGGTAAAACGAGGTGGATATCGGAGGTTTAATGAAGTATACTCATTGAAAAGCTGTTCGTCAATTCGGCCGTCTTCTTCAAGTACAAAGGCATCGTATTTACTAGCAAAAAGTAATACATTATATATTCTATGCCGCATTAAATTGGCAAAAGTAGTATCTTTGAAATAGAGTTTTTTTATACTTTCTGAGTTCATATATTGCTTTTAGAAAATGACCGTAAATATATCTCAAAAATTTGAAATAATACGAATGTAAATAAAATAATAAAAAGACCGCAAAAAATTTGATTATCACAAATAAAAGGATTAAAATTGTACCGCAAACTAAATGTAAGCAAAGTGGCAGTTTATGCGCTAAAATCCTTCACATTATTTGTAGGATAAAGTTAAATACAACATTAATACTGTCATTATGATAGTAAATTCTATTTTGAACAGTGATATTCAGCGTTAATAACTTACAATAAGATATTATCAGATCATTTTTAGAATTAAATAACAGCTTATTTGAAGTCAATTCTTAAATTGTAAATGCTTTTTAGCTTGTAGCGTATAACTTGTAACTAATAAATAAATAAAATATTATGAATATTGAAAAATTAATGCAATCACTCGAAGCAAAACACCCGGGTGAAAATGAGTATTTACAGGCTGTTAAAGAAGTCTTGGTAACTATCGAGGAAGAGTACAACCAACATCCTGAGTTTGAAAAAGCTAAAATTGCCGAGCGAATGGTGGAACCAGATCGTATTTTCACGTTCAAAGTGCCTTGGGTAGACGACCGTGGCGATGTTCAACTCAACTTAGGCTATAGAATTCAGTTTAACAATGCAATCGGTCCATACAAAGGTGGATTACGCTTTCACGCATCGGTGAATTTGTCCATTCTAAAGTTTTTAGGATTCGAACAAACTTTCAAAAATGCACTCACTACATTACCAATGGGTGGTGGAAAAGGAGGTTCAGATTTCAACCCTCGCGGAAAATCGGATGCTGAAGTGATGCGGTTTTGTCAAGCTTTTATGCTTGAATTGTGGCGACATATAGGTCCGAATACTGATGTTCCTGCTGGCGATATTGGCGTTGGTGCACGCGAAGTTGGGTATATGTATGGTATGTATCGGAAATTGGCTCAAGAAAATACAGGAGTTCTAACTGGCAAAGGACTTGAGTTTGGAGGTTCGTTAGTGCGCCCAGAAGCAACTGGTTTTGGTGGACTATATTTTGTGAAACAAATGTTTGAAACTGCTGGTATGAGCCTTCAGGGGAAAACCATTGCTATATCAGGTTTTGGTAATGTGGCTTGGGGCGCAGCATTAAAAGCTACTGAATTAGGTGCCAAAGTGGTTACAATTTCAGGTCCTGATGGTTATATCTACGACGAAAAAGGGATTTCGGGCGAAAAAATTAACTATATGCTTGAGCTGCGGGCTACTTGCAACGATATTGTTGCGCCTTATGCCGAAGAATTTGGAGCTGTGTTTGTTCCAAATCGTCGCCCATGGGAAGTAAAAGTGGATATTGCTTTGCCTTGCGCTACTCAAAACGAATTAAACGAAGAAGACGCTCAACATCTGATTGATAATAAAGTAATTTGTGTTGGTGAAGTTTCCAATATGGGATGTACACCAGAAGCCATTGACTTGTTTATTCATAATAAAGTAATGTATGGACCAGGTAAAGCTGTAAATGCAGGAGGAGTTGCTACTTCTGGATTGGAAATGACACAGAATGCGATGCACATAGCATGGACTGCAGCCGAAGTTGATGCCAAATTACATCAGATTATGAGTGAAATTCACAATCAATGTGTACAATACGGTCGTGAAAGTGATGGCTATATCAACTATATGAAAGGTGCAAATATTGCTGGTTTCCTTAAAGTTGCCAAGTCGATGTTAGCGCAGGGTGTAATTTAGAATAACAATTTTCTTTTACATTGAATAATTTTATTTAAATTTGTTCCCTGAAGTAATTTTTACTCAGGGAACATTTTTTTTACGGTATCATAAATCAATAGTAATATGGAAGTTTATAAATTTGGTGGTGCATCGGTTCGTTCGCCACTGGGCATACGCAATATTGCTCAAATAGTATCGGGTTTCAAAGGCAATCTTTTTATAGTTGTTTCGGCCATGGGCAAAACTACCAATGCATTGGAACTTGTACTGGATGCATTTATGAAAGCTGAAAAAAGTCAGGCACTCGAACTATTGACTGATGTGGAGAAATATCATTTAGATATTATGGCCGAGCTTTTTGATGAAAAAGTGAGTACCGCAGCAATTATCAAACCTACTTTGGACGAATTGAAAAGTATATTAACTAATTCGATTGGAGATGATTATGATAAATATTATGATTTAATTGTGTCCTATGGCGAAGTTATTTCTACGCGAATTGTATCCGCTTATTTAGCACAAACTGGTATAGAGAATCAATGGTTGGATATGCGCAAACTGCTGGTAACCGATAGTAATTACAGAGAAGCGAATGTACGCGAAGATCTTTCGCAGCAGCGATTGAAAAAAGCAGTAGATTTCAATAAGTGTAAGGTGTTTCTGAGTCAAGGTTTTATAGGTGCCAATATGAATGGAAATCCTACCACCCTTGGTCGCGAAGGCTCTGACTTTACGGCTGCAATGGTTGCTAATTTGTTAGATGCCGAGCGTGTAACTATTTGGAAAGATGTTCCTGGAATCCTGAATGCTGATCCACGGATTTTTCCCGACACGGTTTTAATTCCTGAATTAAGTTATCTCGATGCGGTTGAATTGGCGTTTAGTGGAGCTCAAATTATACATCCTAAGACAATAAAGCCACTCGAAAATAAGCAAATTCCTTTATACGTAAAGCCTTTTGATCATCCCTCGGAAGCAGGTTCAGTTATAAAATCCGCAACTTCAAAACCCATAGAAGTACCGGTATTGATACTTCGTCAAAATCAAGTGCTGGTTACCATGCGTCCACACGATTTTTCTTTCGTTCTCGAAGAAAGTCTTTCTAAAGCTTTTAACACCATGAACAAACATCGGCTGAAAGTGTCGCTTATTCAGTCGTCAGCCATCAGCATTTCGGTTTGTGTAGATAATACGCGCTATTTAGCGGGTGCATTGGACGACTTATCCAACGATTTCAATGTAAACTTCAACGATAATCTTGTGTTATTAACTATTCGTGGCGTAAATGATGCAATTGTAGAACAAAATACTCAAGGACGAACTATTCTGCTTACCCAACGCACACGTAGAACCGCTCGTTATTTAATGCGAATTGATGAAGTTTAGAATTTTCATAAATGGTTTAATGTTTTGAAAAGAAGGGCTGTATCAAATTTAATTCTGGGGCTGCTCTTTCTTTTAGAATTTCTGCAAAAAATTGGCGAGATTCACATCGCGGTCTAATCCCATTTTTTTTCGTAATCGATACCGGTTCATTTCTATGCTCCTGATAGTCATATTCATCAACTGAGCAATATCCTTAGATGTTAAATCCATCTTTAAATAAGCACAAAGTTTTTTATCGCTGACAGTCATTTCAGGAAATGATTCCTCTAGTCTTTTCAAATAATTTTCATATATCAAATCAAAATTTTCTTCAAATTTTTTCCAATTGTCATCCTGTTCAATATTTTGTCTGATATTTCGTTCCATCTTTTTCAATCGTGAAATAATTGGAGTGTGATCATTATTTGCTTTCAAATCTGTTGAAACCTTAGATATATTATTCAAAATTTCCAAAAGCATTTCATTCTTCCGAATCAGATTCATTGTAGAACTTGCAAGTTCTTGCGATTTGTGTCGCAATTCATACTGGAGTTGTTGATTCTTAAGTTCTTTAATCTCTTTCTTTTTCTCGGAAGTTTCGGCCTCGTAATGTTTCTTTTGTTCCTTTAATTCAAATTCTTTTCTTATCTCCATTTCCTTAGCACCTTTCTTCGATCGACTATTAATCCATAAAATAAGAAGGAAAATAATGGCTAACAATAAAATTATGTAGATAATTATTGCCAGTTGACTTTCGTACCAAGCAGATAAAATTCTAAAAGAGTAACTACTTTCCACTTCGTTTTTTTCTAGGATATTCTTTGCCCTGACCTTAAATACATAATTTCCTTTGGGGAGCTTGGTGTATTCCTTGATATTATCAAAAGAGTATTCCGACCATTGATCATCATAATTTTCGAGCATATAACTATATTGTACTAAACCTTCACTTCTGTATTCAGGTTCATTAAATTCAAACCGAAGAGAATTGTATTTATGGAAATATGCGTCTTTTGGTTTTGAGTCGCCGAAGCTGTGTTTGATTTTCGAATAATTCAATGTATCATTTGTCAGATTTACATTACGAATTAACACTTTGAAATTCTTATTACTTGTGCTTTTATAGTTTGTATTTATCAAACAAAAACCATCCTCAGTACTTAAAATTAAATGTTCTTTGTCCAAAAAGTTAAAATGCTCAAATCCAATAATTATTTTCGGCTGAACTATTCTATAACTTAACGAATCCATACTATAACTATTCGCTTTTTTCCGTGCTAAACCAATGAATCTGCCTGATAAACACCATACATCACCGTTTGGGCTTTCGTGTAATCTGATATCACCTGGAGGTGAATTAAATAAATTATTCCAATTTTCTGCTGTTTCCATTTTCTGTTTTGCTTTGTTGAAATGGAAAAATCCCCGTTCGGTTGAAAAAACAATATTGTTATCAACTTTAAATACAGTATTATTTTGATTGCTGGGAAATCCATTTTTTGAAGTATAAGAATCAACTTTTATAATACTATCCAGCGAATTATTAAGTCGGAGATGAAATAATCCCTTTTGCCAATGACTAAACCATAAAGTTCCATCGGCATCTTCTTCAAACATAGGACTTGCTTCGTTAAATTTTCCCTTAATATAATGTGAAAATAGCCATTTTCCTTTTATTTTCTTTAATATAAACAAACCCTGATATGAACATCCAAGAATCAAGTCAGGTTTGTTTACAAGTGCTTTAAATGTCCAAGTACCGAGCAATCCATCGATTTTTTCTACACGATTGGACGTTACAATAAACGCTCCTTGATCGTTGCCACAAAAGAGAGTATTATCTATTTCAGTTAAGCTCCACACTTGTCCTTCCATTCCTTTCATTAATTCTAATTTAAGAGGTAATGTGTTGGTTAATAAAGAATTTGTTGTAGTATAAAGACCTTGGTTTGTTCCAAAATACCGTACATTATTTTTTTGTATTGAAGTATATCCAGCACCATATAAATTGTTAGCTCCAAAAAGATTAGATATTGGGCTATTCAACACAACATAATCAATGCCTTTATCAAGTCCTAACCAAAGATTTTGTTGATTGTCGAATTTGGCACTAAGTACCGTGTTGTTTTGCAATCCTGTGAAGGTATTTACATAAGTCACAGTTCTATCATTAATATTTTGTATCGCAATACCACGTTGAACAGTTCCAAAAACAAGCTGCTTAGCATTAGTTGTAGCACAAAAAACCTGATTTTCTTTCAAGAAATTATCAATTCCTGTATTATAAGGAGTCAATAGTATTCCATCGTACACATAGACTCCATTGAAGCTTGTAACAAAAAGGATTTTATTGTCTTTGAAAGGCAAAATAGCACAAACTCTTTTATTTTGTAATAGCTCTGAACCAGGAATTTTTATAAACAAATTTCCATTAAGCATGAATACCCCATTTTGTGAACTAGTAAGAAAAAAGACGTTATAAATATATGCTGATGCATCAATTTTATAGTTAAAAGGCAATCGAACAACTGTGTCACCATCATATTTATAAATCGACTTCTCTGATTGAAAATAGATTTTTTCGTTACCTTCTACAATATTGTATAGCTCATTTGATCCTATTGGCTTAGATGATAGTTTATTAATTAATGAGAAGTATTTAAAATTACCATTTTTTTGGATTTTAAAATATCCAAATTCATTGAAAGTTGAAGCATAAAATAAGCCATCCTTAGAATAAAGAAGAGAACGTACATTAGTTCTGTTAACGATTGGGAAAGTCATCCAATTTTTCCCATCAAACTTTAGCAGCCCTGCATTATTGGCAAAAAACATAACATTTGAAGAATCCTGAGCAATTGCCCAATTTTGAGTGCCGGATTTATAATCGTATCTCGTAAAGTTACGAACCAATGGTTGGTTGGAATACAACATTGAGTTCAAAAATAGAATTACAACTAATAATAAGAGTCGATACATAGTGATTCTGATTTTAAATAATCAATAAATATGAATTAGAGTAGCCAATAATACAGCTTTTTATGACTTGAAATACTATGTGAAATATGTTTTACAGCATGGTATTTTTTATATAATTGTTTTACAGCACTTTAAAATATATTTTGTTGTAGTATTGTGTAGTGGACTCATTAATAATTTGAGTTTTTGTGAGCTGAAAAATTCTTTTGCAGAGATTACAAGCTGTATATTTGCATCATCATTTTTTCTTCACATCTGAATATCGGAAGCGAGAAAATCTAATTGAAAATAAATTATCAGATATAATAATAGTATTTACAAACAATTTTAAAAATTACAATCATGAAAAAAATTACTAAATTAATGCTCTTGACAGCTGCTTTTTTAGCTTGGGGCAATGTGGCTAACGCTCAAACAACTATCGATTTTGAAACCGTTGGTAATAGCTGGACATGGGGAGCTTTTGGAAATGGTGCTGCTGGTGCGGACAATCAGTCGGGATTAACATGCCCAGCCGCAAATCCTGCAACTACTGGAATTAACAATTCAGCAAACTGTTTAAAATTTGTTGAAGCACCTACTGCTGCCGAATGGGGAGGTTTATTCACCATAAATGTAGGTAATGTAACCATCACAGAAGCTACCAAAATAGTGAAAGTAATGGTGTACAAAAGTAGAGTAAGTGCTTTTACATTGAAGCTTGAAGGTCTTGATTTTGGTGGTGGAACTGAAATTGCAGGTGCAAACACAGCCGCCAATGTATGGCAAGAATTATCTTTTGACTTAACTGCTCATATAGGTAAGAAATTCAACAAACTAGTTTTTCTCCCAGATTTTACAGCAAGAACATCTGAGGTTACTATTTACATTGATAATATAAAAATACCTACTGTGGTTCCTGTTGTTGTTACAGCACCTACTACTGTTGCAGCAGCTCCAATCCGTCCTGCGGCTAATGTTATTTCAATTTATGGAACTGACACCTATACTCCAATAACAGGCGTTAAGAGTTTTGAAGACTGGGGTCAAACTTCAAATGGATCAACTATAGGCGATTATACTATTCCAGGAACAGTGCATAAAGTTTTAAAATATGGAAAATTATCGTTTCAGGGAATTGACTTTACAGATAACAAGCAAAATGTATCTACTATGAAGTATTTACACATGGATGTTTGGACCGGAGACGCAGATGCAACCCCATTATGGGTAGCAACAATTAATGGAAACTCAAACATAGCAGTATCAAAAACAATTACAACTGCAGGTAGCTGGTATAGTCTTGATATTCCGCTCACAGATTTTGTAGGTCAGAATCTTACTGCCGTTAATCAGTTAATGTTTACATCAAACGAATGGCGTATTGAAGCAAAAAACACATTAGCAAAAGATATTTATCTTGATAATATCTATTTCTGGACTGATGTAAATGTTACAGTTGTTGTTGCACCCAAAACACTTACTATTGGATATCAAGCTAATAGTACAAAAACTTTCGACATAACTACAGCAATCGGCTGGACAGTTGCAAGTAATCAAACTTGGTTAACAGCAAATAAAGCAAGTGGTACCGGCAATAGTGCTATAACCTTAACAGCAGCGGCTAATACAACATTCGCAAACAGAACTGCAACAGTTACAGTTACAGGAAGCGATGCAACAACTAATACTGTTGTTGTTACTCAGAGCGGTTCACCAGTAACGGCGGCTCCAACACCAACAGTAGCGGCTGCTAATGTAAAAGCAGTTTTTTCCGATGCTTACACTCCTGTAGGAGCAACTTTTCAAAATTGGTCTGGAACAGATATGACAGAAGAGTCTAGCACTAGTGCGAGTAACCTAGTTAAAAAAATATCTACTAATTGTTGTTTTGGTTATGGTTTAACAGTTAACGATATTAGTTCAATGACTAGAATGCATGTAGATATCTACCCCACTTCTTTAGCATCCATAAGCATCGGTATTGTTTCAAATGGAGACAAGAAAGTAACTAAAGCTTTAACACCGAACACTTGGAACTCAATTGATATAGCATTGACAGATTTCGCAGGAGCTAATTTAACCAATGTTACACAAATTGGTTTTTGGGATATGAATGGCGCATTTTATATGGATAATTTAATGTTCTATTCAGGTGTATATAGTTTTGCATCTGGATTGTCAAATATTGCTATCGAAAATGGCATCAAATGTTTTCCAAGCAGGGTTACTACTAATTTGACTGTTTCTGCAAATACTGAAATCAATCAAGTAAGTATTATTTCATTAGTCGGTCAGTTAATTAAATCTGAATCTTTCAATAGCAATTCCAAAACTATTGATTTAAGCAATTTGAATGCAGGAAATTATTTAGTAAGCATAAAAATGGCTAACGGTCAAGTTTCTACACAGAAAATAATTAAACTATAATTATTTTTTAAGCCTCCTTGAAAAGCAATTTTCATGGAGGCTTTTATTCTTCTTTTTTCTCACACATCATTTAAATGATTAATGCTTGAAATTCACTGAAATTCTATAAGGAGTTTCAGTGTTAGTTGAACCCGAATTTTTATCCGGCAATAACCTGTCGGAAAAAAGATAATTGAATAAAACACAAATCACATGAGTACGCATCAAAAAGTATTTATTGGAAATAATATAAAAGTTTCGTCCGAAACGAATGCTGTAACAGGGAAATTCATAGATATAGACCACGAAAGTTACTATATGATTTCTAATGTAAATGAAATACCAGCTTTTTTTATGAGCATCGTAAGTGATTCGAATCACTGGATGTTTATTTCGAGTAATGGAGGACTTACTGCCGGAAGAAAAAATGCATATTTCGCCCTATTCCCTTATTATACCGATGATAAAATTACCGAATCGGCAGAAATTACAGGTAGTAAATCGCTATTTTTAGTTCACAAAGCTGATAAATCGTTTTTATGGGAACCTTTTTCTGACAGATACAACGGTGTTTACAAAATAAGCCGTAATCTGTACAAAAATACTTTTGGAAATAAGTTGATTTTTGAAGAAATCAACCACGACCTCGAACTAAAATTTCGGTATCAATGGTGTTCAAGCAATATGTTTGGTTTTGTAAAAAAATCTACACTTACAAACATAGCACAAAATGAAGCTATCATTTCATTGTTGGATGGTTTGCAAAATATTATGCCTTATGGAGTTAGTGCCGATTTGCAAAATGGTACCAGCTGTTTGGTAGATGCTTATAAGAGAAGTGAACTAATTCAAGAAACTGGTTTGGGGATTTTTGCCCTGAGTGCCATAATTGTAGATAAAGCTGAACCCAGCGAAGCTCTGAAAGCAAATATTGTTTGGTCGCTAGGTCTTAAAAATCCCGCCTATTTATTATCTACCCGCCAATTAAACAACTTCAGAAATGGGCTCTCCGTGCAGGATGAAGTAGATGTTAAAGCCGAAAAAGGAGCTTATTTTATTCATACTGAATTAGTATTAGCACCTAACACCGAAAAAGAATGGTTAACAGTTGCTAATGTAAACCAGAATCAATCGGCCATCATTCAAATTTCCGAAATGATTAAAGCCGATAAAAACTTATCTCAAACTATTCAAAATGACATAGATGCTGGAACAAAAAATCTGATTCAACTCGTTGGATCTGCTGATGGATTGCAACTTACTGAGGATACAATGAGAAATGTAAGGCATTTTTCCAACACCATGTTCAATATCATGCGTGGTGGAATTTTTGATAACAATTATCAGATTGAAAAATGGGATTTTAGCAACTATTTGTATCAAGCTAATAAAGATGTTTTTCATTCAAACGAAAATATTATTCAATCACTTCCTGCTGGATTTAACTTATCAACACTACAAAAAGTGGCTTCCGAAAGCACTGATAAGGATTTCATGCGCTTGTGCATGGAATACATGCCATTGAAATTTAGTCGCCGACACGGTGACCCAAGTCGTCCATGGAATAAATTTTCAATTAATACCCGGAGTGAAATTGATGGCTCAAAAATACTCGATTACGAAGGAAATTGGCGAGATATTTTTCAAAACTGGGAAGCCTTAGCACATTCCTATCCTGAATTTGTTGAAAGTATGATTTATAAATTTTTGAATGCTACTACTTTCGATGGCTACAATCCTTACCGAATTACAAAAGATGGATTTGACTGGGAGACGATAGAACCTGACAATCCCTGGTCGTACATTGGCTATTGGGGAGATCATCAAATTATATATTTGCTGAAACTGCTGGAAGTGTTGGAAAACCACCATCCCGAAAAACTGGAAAATTTACTCAACAAAGAACTTTTTGTATATGCCAATGTACCCTATAAAATAAAAAGTTATCAGGATATACTTATCAATCCGAAAGACACGATACAGTTTGACAGCAAATTAGACCATAGAGTTCAAGCAAAAAAAACAGAACTTGGCGCTGATGGAACATTGCTATATACACAAAACGGCAGTATTCTTCATGTAACTTTCATGGAAAAGATTTTAGCTACTGTACTTGCTAAACTCTCCAATTTTATTCCAGAAGCTGGTATATGGATGAATACCCAACGCCCAGAATGGAACGACGCCAACAATGCATTGGTGGGGAATGGAGTTTCGATGGTTACTTTGAACTATTTGAGACGTTTTCTCAATTTTTTCAGTGAACTACTTACTAACTCTAAAACCGAAGAAATTGAGATTTCAACTGAATTAATCGAATTTTTGAACCAAATAGTGGATGCATTTGATAAGTATGAATACTTACTTAAAGCTAAAATAAACGATGTGGAGCGTAAATCAGTGTTGGATGCTTTGGGGCAAGCTGCAAGCGACTACAGAATAGATATTTACGAAAATGCCTTTTCGGGCAAAAAAGGAACAGTTAAGCTAAGTCAATTGAAGCATTTTGTTGCAATAAGCAACGAGTTTTTAGAACATGCAATCAGAGCCAATAAACGCACTGACGATTTGTATCATGCTTACAATTTGATGACGGTAACAAATGAAAATGAAGTTGCAATATCGTACTTGAGTGAAATGCTCGAAGGTCAGGTAGCCGTTTTGAGTTCAGGCTATCTAACTGCCAGCGAAGCAGATAATGTATTGAAAAGCTTGAGAAATAGTAAACTTTACCGCGAAGATCAGAGTAGTTATATTCTTTATCCAAATAAAGAATTAGATCGTTTCTTAGTGAAAAATAATATCCCCGAAGTTTCAGTAGTAAAATCGGAACTGCTCAAACAGCTTGTAAATAATGGTAATGTACAGATTATAGAGAAAGATATAAAGGGGAATTTCCATTTCAATGGCGGTTTGAAAAATGCAGGTGATTTAGCAAATGCTTTAAATTTGATTTCAAAAAAGGAGTATGTTTCTTTAGTTGAAAAAGACAAAGCATTAGTTCTTCAAATATTCGAAGAGGTATTTAATCATAAAGCATTCACCGGACGCTCTGGAACATTTTTCGGTTACGAAGGACTGGGTTCAATTTATTGGCACATGGTTTCTAAATTGCAATTAGCTGTGCAGGAATGTTGCTTAAAAGCAATTGAAAACAATGAAGATTCAAAAACTGTAAATAGCCTAACAAAACATTATTATGAAATAAATGAGGGTATCGGTGTACATAAACAACCATCGATTTATGGGGCATTTTCAACTGATCCTTATTCGCATACTCCTCAGGGCAAAGGCGTGAAACAACCAGGAATGACAGGACAAGTGAAAGAAGACATTTTATGTCGTTTTGGCGAACTGGGAGTTGTAATATCAGATGGCAAGTTTAATTTCAAACCAAATTTGATCAGAAAATCTGAGTTTTTATCTCACGCTGCTATCTTCAAATATATTGATGTAAATTCTGAGCTAAAACAAATTCAACTCGACAAAGGAACTCTTTGTTTTACCTATTGTCAGGTGCCGGTAATTTATAAACTGTCCGAAAACGAAAACATAGAAGTAAGTCTTGCGAACGGTACTGTTGCAAAATTTGACTTATTTGGACTTGACGAAGATATGAGCAAAAAAATCATGAGAAGAACAGGCGAAGTTGCTCATATTAAAGTGAATATAAAACAAATTGGGAACAAGTAAAAACTAATACAAGTTAAATCTAAACATTTAGATAAGAGTATGAAAATTACAAAATATTATATCCTTACATTTTTGATGTTATTTATGGCTTCTAATAATAGTGCCCAAAAGCAACTCTCGGTGAAGGTTTATGAAACCTCGGCAAGTGGGAATAAACTTAATTTGGTATCTGATTTCCCTGCCGAAAAGGGAACTTCTACAATTACTGTATTGCCAAATGAAAAATTCCAGACTATCAATGGTTTTGGAGGATCTTTTACTGAATCCTCAGCCTATTTATTGAATAAAATTAGCAAAAAAAATCGAGACAAGATAATTGAAGCTTATTTTGGCGAAAGTGGAGCAAAGTATTCATTGACACGTACACACATGAATTCGTGCGATTTTTCATTAAGTAATTATTCTTATGCGGCAGTTGAAGGCGATAAGGAGTTGAAACATTTTTCAATTGATGAAGATAGAGATGATTTAATTCCGATGATAAAAGATGCAATGAAAACGTCAAAAGATGGTTTTAAAATAATTTCGTCACCATGGACAGCACCGCCTTGGATGAAAGATAATAAAAGCTGGCTTGGCGGAAAATTATTAGCACAATATCGCGACACTTGGGCATTGTTCTTTTCAAAATACTTAAATGCCTATAAAGCCGAAGGAATTGATATTTGGGGAGTCACAGTTGAAAATGAGCCATTGGGAAACAATAACAACTGGGAAAGTATGCACTTTTCAGCCGAAGAAATGACGAGTTTTGTTCAACATTATCTCGGACCTAAATTGAAAGCGGATGGACATGATGTAAAGGTATTGGGTTACGATCAAAACCGAGGTGATGAATTAAAACATTGGGCAGATGTTATGTATAAAAACAAAGCTACATCGAAATATTACGATGGTATAGCTGTACATTGGTATGCAAGTACTTACGATTGGTTTCCGGAATCCCTTCAGTATGCACACAAAAAAGCACCTAAAAAACTGATAATTGAAACCGAAGGTTGTTTGGATGGGTTAGTACCAAAATGGCAAGATGATCAATGGTATTGGTCCAAAGAAGCCAAAGATTGGGGATGGGACTGGGCGCCCGCAGACCAAAAGTACTTGCACCCAAAATATGTTCCGGTATATCGATATGCAGCTGATATTATTGGATGTATGAATAATTGGGTGAATGGTTGGATTGATTGGAACATGGTATTGGACAAACAAGGCGGTCCCAATTGGTTCAAAAACTGGTGTGGAGCTCCTATCTTGGTTGATCCGGAGAAAGATGAAGTGTACATTACACCAATTTATTATGTAATGGCACATTTCAGTAAATATATTCGCCCTGAAGCTAAAAGAATTGGTTTTAAAAATTCAGATAAAGAGCTAATGGTTACTTCAGCTCAAAATCCTGATGGTTCAATAGTAGTAATTGTATTAAATCAGGGTTCTAATCCAAAAATTTTTGAACTTTTGTTAGGTAAAAAATCAAGTTCTATATCAATTAGAGCAAATGCATTACAAACAATAATTATATCTAATTAAATATTTATCATTTTATTATTATTATTATTATTATGGAAAAACACATCACCCCTTTAAAAGACAGAGTTCCATTTGGACAAAAAGCCGCTTTCGGAGCTGGACACTTAGTGAATAATCTTTTGCCAGGCGCATTAGGCGTGTTCTCTTTCTTTTTACTTACCGCTTTTGGTATGGATCCTTTCCTTGCCGGATTGTTGGGCGGTTTACCACGTTTTTTTGATGCCATTACTGATCCTATCATGGGTTATATTTCGGATAATGCAAAATTCAAATATGGCCGCAGAAAACCATTTATTTTTGTAGGTGCTATTCTCAGTGGTTTATTGTTTATTGTCTTGTGGCAACTCGACCCTGACAAAACTCAAATGTATAATTTCTGGTATTTTCTTATTTTCTCGTTGATATATATTGTAGGTAATACTATATATTCCACACCACTTATTGGCTTAGGTTACGAAATGACTTCTGACTATAACGAACGTACCCGTTTAATGGGATTCTCGCAAACAATAGGGCAAATAGCATGGATGATAGTGCCCTGGTTTTGGGTATTAATTGCCGATCCAGATTTGTTTGCAACCCAGGCCGAAGGTGTTCATAAGCTTGCAATTGTCGTAGGTGCAATTTGTATGGTTTTAGGAATTATGCCCGCCTTATTTTGTAAAGAAATTGACAATACGCACCTATCGAATAGAGCAGAAATCTCATTTAAAACTCTCGCAAAAAATTTTAAAGGGCTATTACAGAATATGGTACTTATTTTTAAAAATAAGTCATTTGTGAAACTGTGTGGTGCCACTTTTTTAGTGTTCAATGGATTCCAAATGGTAGGATCATTTAGCTATTTTATAATAGTTTTCTATATGTTTAATGGAAGTTATGCGCTTGCAGGAACATGGCCGGCATGGTTTTCAACAATTAGTGCTATATCTACTGC
The DNA here is from genome assembly GCA_038222885.1 of Bacteroidales bacterium. Taxonomy (GTDB): domain Bacteria; phylum Bacteroidota; class Bacteroidia; order Bacteroidales; family Paludibacteraceae; genus Paludibacter. The sequence continues at coordinate 16,390 of JBBRHJ010000010.1, forward strand.
AATTTTAATTATTCCTATTATCACCTGGATGGCCAATAAATGGGGAAAAAGAATGGCATTTATCATTTCAACTTTCATCTCAATTATCGGATACATTCTAAAATGGTGGGGATTCAGCCCTGAAAATCCATTTATGATGTTCATGCCTATACCATTTATGGTTTTTGGTATTGGTGGGTTATTTACATTAATGATGAGTATGACAGCCGACGTATGTGATTTGGACGAATTAAATAATGGAATGCCAAGAAAAGAAGGAACATTCGGAGCTATATACTGGTGGATGGTTAAATTAGGTCAGGGAGTTGCTTTAGTACTTGGAGGTTTAGTGTTAAAACTTGTTGGTTTCGACCAAAATGCAACAATACAAGCAGCAGAAACAATTACCAGACTACGTATAGCAGATATTACAATTCCAGCAATTACCGCTGCTTTGGCAATAGTTATTATGTGGAAATATGATTTAACTGAGAAAAAAGCCAGAGAAATTAAAGAGGAATTAGTAAGCATTAGAGGAGAGTTATAAACAACCCCTAATCCCACAAGGTGGATTAAATAACACTTGTTTATTTTTTTAGATTTCACAATAGGTATAAAATACTCACAAACAACTCCTACAACAATTGGGATTTTAGGAGTTAATAAAAATTTAAAATATGTCATTTAGAAAAGGAAAATCAATGTCGTTGGCTGGAATCGCAGGAGCCGATTTTGCCAATAAAACTGAGAAAGAATTAGATAAAATATTCAAATCGGTTTTAGATGAAGGAATACACGGCCTTTGCTTTAGTTTGTATGAAGAAGGACAAGAGCCTGGCGATATCATTACCGAAGAACAAGTCCGAAGAAGAATGGAAATCATCAAGCCATATACTAGCTGGGTGCGTTCTTTCTCTTGTACCGACGGGAATGAACTAATCCCTGTTATTGCCAAAGAATATGGATTAAAAACATTGGTTGGGGCATGGTTGGGTAGCGATGCTGAAATTAATGAACGAGAAGTTGATGGGCTAATCAAATTGGCGAATGAAGGTTATGTTGACATTGCTGCCGTAGGTAATGAAGTGATGTATCGTAAGGATTTAACCGAAGACGAGCTAATAGAATTTATTAGTCGTGTAAAAAAAGCCATTCCTAATGTTCCTGTAGGTTATGTTGATGCCTATTACGAATTTTCTGCTTGTCCTCGCATTACCGAGTTATGCGATGTAATTTTAGCAAATTGTTATCCATTTTGGGAAGGCTGTAATTTCGACTATTCATTGGTTTACATGAAAAATATGTACTATCAAGCCATGCATGCAGCCAAAGGCAAAAAAGTAATTATAACTGAAACAGGATGGCCAAGTCAGGGAAAAAGTGTAGAAGGAGCTAATTCTACATATAATAATGCCCGTAATTATTTTATAAATACTCAAATGTGGTCAAAAGCCGATGATATTGAAGTCTTTTATTTTTCATCGTTCGATGAATCGTGGAAAGTTGGTGCCGAAGGTGATGTAGGAGCATATTGGGGAATCTGGGATAAACACGAACATCTTAAATTTTAATTTTTTTGGTTTTGAATAATAAACAGAAAATGAACTTTGAATATGCTAAAGCCATATGTTACTCGGGTTTTAGAGAAGGTCAACAGCCAGGTGCTGTTAATCCAAGTTATAATCAGGTAAAAGAAGACTTGTTGATACTTCAAAAACATTGGCAATATATTCGTTTATACGATTGTGATAAACATGCAGAAACGGTATTAGAAGTTATCCAAAATGAGAATATCAACCTGAAAGTAATGCTCGGAGCATATATAGTTGGGGAGATGAATAATTTCGGGTGTCCTTGGGGTGGTACTTATTCGGAAGATGTATTAACGGCGAATAAAGAGAAAAACTTCAACCTAATTAATAAATTGATTGGTTTTGCTAATAAGTATTCCGATATAATTATTGCTCTTTCAGCTGGAAACGAAGCCTGTGTAGATTGGACAGATCATTATGTGCCTGAAAAAAGTGTCATTAACTATGTAAGAATGATAAAAGCTGGAGCTAAACAACCCGTTACATTTTGCGAAAACTATGTACCTTGGATTACAAGTCTAAAGAATTTAGCAGCAGAAGTGGATTTTATTTCCATTCATACTTATCCAGTTTGGGAATACAAAAATATCCATGAATCATTAGATTACACAATTCAGAATTATTCAGCAGTGGCTGATATGTATCCCGATAAAATCGTAGTTATTACCGAAGCTGGCTGGGCTACCAACTCAAATGGCAGAGGCATTCACCCAAACAATGCAGGGGAAGAGAATCAAAAAATTTATTTCAATGATTTGATGGGTTGGAGTGAAAAGGAAGGTATATTCATTTTTGTATTTGAAGCTTTCGACGAACCCTGGAAAGGATCTTCTGAACCTTTGGAACCGGAAAAACACTGGGGCTTATATAAAGTGGACAGAACACCAAAACTGGCAATGAAAAAACTCCTAATCCCTTAGAAATAAGATAACTATTGTATTTTTGAACTTTAATCATACTTTTTTTATTATAATTTCAAATAATCACATAAGCTTTTTTCCCCAGCAGGGGTTAGAGGTGATTTAATAACTTAAAAAAAATAATACAATGAGAAAAAAGAATCTATTAGCAATTGTGCTTTTCTTCTTTGTATCAATAGTTTTTGCTCAGACAGCTAAAATATCTGTTGTAAAAAGTGATCAAGGAATGAAACTGGAAGTCAATGGAAATGACTTCATGATTAATGGTATGAATTGGGATTATTTTCCGATTGGTACAAATTTTTCCTATAGTTTATGGCAACAACCTGAAGATGTAATTAAAGCTGCACTGGATGCCGAAATGTCTTTGTTGAAAAACATGGGTGTAAATACAATCAGGGCTTATGTGGGTATTCAACCCAAATGGATACAATATATTTACGAGAAATACGGTATTTACACTCTTCTTAATCACTCATTTGGTCGTTATGGTTTAACACTCGATGGGGTGTGGGTTGGCAATACTGAATACTCTGATGAGCGTGCACGTAAATTACTACTCAAAGAAGTAACAGCAATGGCTACACAATATAAAAACACTCCCGGCTTATTGATGTATCTTCTTGGAAACGAAAATAATTACGGCCTTTTCTGGGGCGGTGCCGAAACTGAAGATATTCCCTTAGAAGATAGAAAATCAACTGAACGTGCCCATCAAATGTACAAGCTTTTTAACGAGGCTGTAGTTGAAATGAAAAAAATTGATTCATCCATTCCAATGTCTATCTGTAATGGTGATGCCCTTTTTATGGAACTCATAGCAAAAGAATGTCCTGATGTTGATGTATTGGGTATCAATTGTTATCGTGGCAAGTCCTTTGGTGATATTTTCGGTAAAATTAAATCGATGACAAATAAACCGATTATGTTTACTGAGTTTGGTGCCGATGCATTTAATGAAGTAAATATGGCCGAAGATCAAAAATCACAAGCTGAATATAATCTGCTGAATTGGAAAGAAATTTATGAAAATGCAGCAGGTTTAGGAAAAGCCGGAAATTCAATAGGTGGTTTTACTTTCCAGTTTAGCGATGGATGGTGGAAATACAAACAAACGGAAGATTTAGAAGTACATAACAACAACGCGTCATGGAATAATGGAGGCTATTCGTACGATTATGTTCCAGACGAAAACAATATGAACGAAGAGTGGTTTGGTATCTGTGCAAAAGGAGAAACCAATTCAAGAGGACTTTACGATCTTTATCCACGCGCTTCATATTATGCTTTGCAAGAAGCTCACAAATTCAATCCTTATGCTCAGGGAACTACTCTTGCAACAGTTGATAAATACTTCTCAAATATTCAAATTCAGGATATGGTTTTAAAAGCCAGAGGCGATAAAGCCGATTTAGTAAGTGAAGTATCCAAAAAAGTACAAATTGGAATAAGAGGCGAGATAACCACTTTTACTACAGGCGGCCATTTAATTTCTACACCAAAGGAAGCTAATCCTGATTTTAAGGGTTACCCAAGAAATAAGGGTTTTGGTGATATGGAATCATTTTATTTGAATGTCGATGCCAAACCTACAGAGAATTTTCATGCAAAAGTATCATTCAATATTCTAGGTAATGTTGCTGATAATCCCATCGATGATATTTTTTATGAAAGTCGCGGACGTTCAAACCCTATAACAACGGAGCAAGGAACAATAGTAGATATTTCTTCCGCAGAACGTATACGATTATATCAGGCAGATTTCGATTGGCAAGGTAAATGGTTTAACCTAAAAGGATTTTATCGTACAGGTCATTTCCATTGGGGTTACGAAGGTGACTTCTTCGGCTTGTATCCTGAAACAAATTATGGTCCCAACATTGATATTTACAATGGCGAAGCACCGTTTGGATTCGAAGTAGAAGCAAAAAAATCGCTTAATGGACTAAAAGTTGCTTTTGGACCTGAATTGTGGTGGGGTGCAAACCCAGCTGTTTTGCTGAAATATGGCAGAAAAGTAGGCAGTTTTAATATTACTGGAATTTACCAAGAAGATATTGATAAACGCACCTCGGCAGTAAGTTCATTTGCAATACCCGTTCCTATGAACCGTAAAGGTACGTTACACATAGAAAGAAAATTTGGTTCTTTTGGAATGGCAGTGGGAGGTATTTGGTCTGGTCAGCCCAGAATTGGCGAAGTATTCCAAATTCAGGATGGTGAAGTAGGAAATTATTCAATTTATCAGGATCAAATTTCATCCAAAGATACATGGGGCGGAAAAGCAAAATTCACATTTACTGCAGGACCTATTAACTGGTATGCACAGGGAGCTGCTATGGGATTGGTTGCCGATGGTGGTGCTGATTACACCAGAACATTTACAGGCTGGTATTTAAAAGATTCAGGTAGCGGAAACCAATATAATTTCTTAACTGGTTTTACCTATGGTATTGGTAACTTCCAGCTTGCTCCGAATTTCTTGTGGCAAAAACCTATTGTTGGGGCAATTACATCAGATGCTCCTGCTCCTGGCCGACCAAGAAATATTCTTGATGACCCATTTGTAGTAAGAAACAACCGCGAAACAGTAGCCGGTGAACTTTTACTTATGTTTGATCCGACTCCAGCCACATGGATGTGGGATTGGGATAGCGATATGAGAGAAGATGCTCCTTTTGCAATGAGTGTTGACTTTGTTTATCGTCACTTACCAACAACAACGGATGCTGCAATTGGAATGTTGGCAAACCGTACAAGATTTGCATTTGCAGGTGCACCTAAAGCACACGATTTATGGGAAGTAAATACTCGAATTGTGTCAAAAGTTTCTCACGATTTTGGGTTAATAGCTAAATTATTGTTTGGGAATGCACAATCGAATGGTAGCGACGAAAGAATAATTACCCGTTATGGAGGCGATTTGACTATGATTTACAAAAAAGTAAAATTAATGGCTTCGGCAAAAGTCAACGATTGGGGTCCATACGATTATTATCGCGATTTTAATTTAACTTATCCACTTCAGGTAATGGCCGATGTTTCTACTTATTTAGCTAAACCTAAATGGTTCAATTTGCCAGATACAAGATTTGGTATGCGTGCAACATGGCGTTCATTGGATCAATACTCACCACGCTATGCTCCTACATATATTATGAATTCAATTGGAGCAATGGTTCCTGATCCTACGGCAGTTGGATATGGGAATGGTAGGGAATGGGAAATCAGAACCTATATACATTTTAATATTGGCAAGTAATACAACTATAAAATAATGATATTTATGAAAAAGATAATAAAATCTAATTATTTAATTAGCGTACTGCTAAGTGCTTTCTTTCTTTTGGCAATTGTTAGTTGTAGCGAAAGAGATCTGACAACTTTAGAAGTAGCTACTAACTACTCTACAACACCAGAGGTTTTTATTGATGGGTTTAGTAGGAATTTAAAATACGATGCCTGGGGTAAAGTAACTGCTTTTGAAGTAGATTTTGCTGTAAAACATAAAGGAACTTCATCAATGAGGTTTGATGTCCCTAATGCCACGGATCCTGCAGGTAATTTTGCAGGGGGAGTTTTTTATACTTCAGATGCAAGAAATCTTTCTGGATACGATGCACTTACATTTTGGGCCAAAGCAACCACAATTGCTCCAATGAACGCCAGTTTTGGTAGTTATCCCGAAAGTCAAGCAAAATTTGTAACAAAGTATAAAGTTGGAATGGATGTTAAACTAACCACAACATGGCAGAAATTTATTATTCCTATTCCAGATCCTTCAAAACTTAGCATGGAAAGAGGAATGTTCTCCTATTCAGCAGGAGCTTTGAGCGATGGTTCGGGCTATTCTATTTGGGTTGATGAAGTGAAATTTGAGAAATTAGGAACGTTGGCTCATCCACAACTCACTATTTCAAATGTTTCAAGTTGGCCTACTTCTGCTGGTTTTGTTGGTCAAACTTATAACTGCGACGTAGTTGAAACAGTAAATTTACCAACAGGAATAAACCAACAAATATCTGTTCCTGCTTCGTATCTTACATTTTCGTCTTCGGATGCTAATGTTGCATCTGTAACAGAATCTGGTGTCGTTACCGTTAAAGGAATAGGTACAGCAAATGTCACAGTTAATTTAGGAAATATAAGTACATCAGCTAAAATAACATTAAGTAAAGTAGTACCAATGGCTCCTACGCCAACTGTAGCTGCCGCAAATGTTATATCATTGTTTAGTGATGCCTATCAAAATGTTTCTATTGATACACCAAAATGGGATTACGTAACTAATACGGTGAATATGCTTTCTATTGGGGGAAATAACATTTTAAGCTTTAGCACTTTTAGTTATTTACCAATAACATTTAGTGATATCAACGCTTCCTCTATGACTCATTTGCACATGGATATTTATGTGGTAGCTCCAATTATTAGTAATCAACCTGTCAAATTAGTATTAAAGGACAATGTTGGTGGTGAAAAAGGATTTAATCTCTTTGCTGGTCTGACTACCGGTAGCTGGAAAAGTTTGGATATTCCATTATCGAGTTTTGGATTATCAGCAAAATCAGCATTACAATTTCTGATTATTGCTTCTGATCCTCAAAGTCCAAAAATGACAGATTTATATTTAGATAATGTATATTTCTATCACAATTAATAATGGAATGGGATACTTTGAATGTATAAAAAACTAACGAAAAATCAAAAAAAAATTATGAGAGTTGATAAATTATTTTCAATAAAATATGTTCTTTTTTTGGGCATAATATTAATAGGTTGGGGTTGCGATGATAACTCTGAAATCAAAAAGAAAAATTGGGAACTCGTTTGGCAGGATGAATTTAATACAATTGCTGCCGATAGCTTACCAAATGCTGCTAATTGGAAATTTGACATTGGAAAAGGACCTAACAACGATGGTTGGGGAAATGCTGAATGGCAAACCTACACAAAACAAACTAAAAATGTAAAAACAGCTGTGGTGGATGGTGTAGGCTGTCTTAAAATTACGGCAAGGCAAGAAGGGTCAAATTTTACATCGGCCCGTATTAAAACTATGGGATTTTTCGAACAAAAATACGGTCGTTTCGAAGCCCGAATGAAAATGCCTTATGGTCCAGGAATTTGGCCTGCATTTTGGATGTTAGGTTCAAATATTGAATCAACTCCTTGGCCAGCTTGTGGCGAAATTGATATTCTAGAATACAAAGGACAAGAACCAAGCATGATTCATGGAACTATTCATGGGCCAGTTTTATTCGGTGGAAATGCAATTACTCAAACATTTGGATTTGAAAACGCTCGTTTTGACAGTGATTTTCATATTTATGCTATTGAATGGTCCGAAGGTATTATCGATTTTTATGTCGATGATACACTTTACAAACGAATTACAAAAGCAGATGTGGAAATTAAAGGAGGTACATGGGTATACGATCATCCATTCTTTATTATTCTTAATCTTGCAGTTTGTGGCAACTTTGTGGGTACAACCGTTGCAGGCACAGTATTTCCTCAAACACTACTTATAGATTACGTAAGGGTTTACAAAGAAGTGAATTAGTTACAACAAAACCGTTCAAATTAAATTTCTCTTGCCATAAAAAGTGAGAGAAATTTAATTTTAAATTTTAAGTGTCTTTTTGATTCATATAATTCCTGATATCTTTGTTTTATTACAATTTGGGATTAATGAATCATTAATTTTTGAAATCATGTACAAACTTCTCTTTCTCTCATTTTTCACATTTTATTCAGTCATAACTTCTGCTCAAAACTACACTCTAAAGTGGGAGGATAACTTCGATGCACCAGTATTAAATGAGACTTCACACTGGAAAGTAGAGGTAAATGGCGATGGTGGTGGAAATAATGAAATGCAATATTATCGTAGGGAGAATATTGCAATAGAAAATTATCAAGGAGTAAATTGTCTTGTAATTAGTGCAAAAAAAGAAAGTTTTGGAGGTAAGCTGGTTACTTCTGGCCGTTTAACAACGCAAACTAAGATCTCCGCAAAATATGGTAAAATAGAAGCTCGAATAAAACTCCCTCCAACAGCGAATGGTCTATGGCCCGCCTTTTGGATGATGGGCGAGGACATTTCAACGGTTGGTTGGCCACGTTGTGGAGAAACCGACATCCTTGAAATGGGTAGCGGGAGTGGTATTTCAAAATCTAAGCAAGACCGCTTGTTCAATGGTGCATGTCATTATGGCGAAACTCACGCTTATTATGCACAGGAAAACACCGCTGCTTATAGTTTGCAGGATGATTTTCATTTGTACACGCTTATTTGGGACGAAAATTTTATAATGATGTACCTGGATTTAGATAAATATCCGAATAATCCTCCGTATTATTTAATGAGTATTGGTGGTGTTCAAACTATTGGTCAACAAAATTATTATTTTCACAAACCATTCTTTATACTTTTTAATTTAGCTGTTGGTGGCTCATTTACAGGTATAACGGGTAACTCAAATGTTAGCAAAATAACTGCTCTTGCCGATAATGGAACTCCCGCAAAAATGTATATCGATTATGTTCGTATTTATCAAAAGGGTGATGCTGGTGAAGAATACCATGGACCTACTTTGATGCCAGATACCGAAAAACCTACTTCTTTTACCGCTACAAAAGCTGCAGTAACATATAGCAGCGTTGAACTATTACTGAACGCTACAGATAATTCCGGTTCGGTCTATTATACCGTGAGTTATGATAATACATCTTTTGTAGTAAACGGAACTTCTGGAGTTCAAACTTCAACCATAATACGAGGATTAAGCCCATCGACATTATATAATTTTTCTATTGTTGTTAAAGATGGCTCAGGGAATACGGCCAACAATCCAATTTCTCTTTCGGCAACCACAAGTGAAAGTATTAATACGGCTTGCTCTGGAACTGAAACTGCTGCATCACAAGGTTCATTTACTTTGGGCTACAACTACTCTTTCGAAACTGCAGGTACAGATGTAAATGTAAATTTTGAGTTGCTTGACAATAAAACCGGTTTAGTAGGATATTTATGGAATACAAGTTCAGGTTTTGTAGAAACACTTATGACAAAAACTGATGATAAAAAGTTCAGCGTAAAACTGATGAATATAACTCCTGGAACAACATTACAACTTGCTTGTAAATTTGCTTTTGCAGGTGGAATGTCGGTTACAAAAGTGTTTAATTATACTGTTGGAACTAATTGTCCTCAAACAAGTTTTGAAAACCCGATTGTCAAAAATGATTTTTTTTATCCAAATCCGGTTCAGGATATATTACACATCAACTTGCAAAATGAAAATAACCAGTTGTTGGTTTATGATTTGATTGGAAATATGATAATTGATAAAAAGATATCTTCATCGTATTATTTAGATATGAGTAGTTTAAAATCTGGTGTTTATTTTATAAAAGTCAAAAACAATTTTGGTGCTCAGACCGGAAAACTATTAAAGCAATAAATCAGAAACTAATATTTTTAAGCAATGAAAAGCAACTATAAATTTTTAATTATTTTGTGTCAGATGACTTATATTATTGGATTTGCGCAGGCAACAACAAAACTGGAAATTAAGGATAACTGGTATTATCTGAACGGTGAAAAATTCTTTATAAAAGCACTTGGTTATGAAATTGGAGCTCGTCCCGGACAACATCCCTACGAAGGAGCAAAAGTAGAAGATTTGGATTTATTGAAATTTGATCTTAAAGTAATTAAAGAAGGGGGATACAATACCATTCGAACATGGAGTCAACTTTCCGAATCTCAACTTAAAATAGTACAGGCATCTGGTTTAAAGTTAATCATGGGACTTGAAATAAACCCTGAAAAAGACTATGGAGATCCAGTTTTTATTAAAGAATCAATTGAGTATACATACAAGGTCTTAAAGTACAGCAAGAAATATGATTGCATTATTACTTACCTTGCTATTAACGAAACTCAAACGGATCATATATATTCGGTTTCAGGCAAAGCATTTGTTGACTTAATGCAGACAATTATGAATATAGTTCATAAAGAACATCCTGGTATTCCGGTTACAATTTCGGCTAATGCAATGATTAGCGATTATATGAACCAAAATATTTTCGATGTGTATGCCTATAACTGCTATAATCATAACGAAGCTCAAACAGCTACCATGGGATTCAAAGATTATATCAGGGGACTCGTTAAATTAAGTGGCGAAAATAAACCATTTATAACTACTGAGTTTGGCTATTCGGTTTCACATAAAGGGTTTGGACAATACGGAGGCAATACGCTTACACAACAAGCCGATGGTTTGATTTCGAATTACCGTGATTTAATTGATGCAGGAGCTTTAGGCATGTGCCCGTTTTATTATGCCGATGGTTGGTGGAAAGGCGGTGCTTCTGAAATTCATAATATGGATCAGCCGGAAGAATGGTTTGGTTTCTGGGGTTACAGCGATGTAAATGATAAACACGGCTCACCACGTCCGGTTTGGTTTGCTATGCGCGATTATATGAAAGCCTTGATTATCAGCCCTAAAAACAAAGACATTTATATTGGAACTAAAATCCCTTTGGAAATTTTTACGGACAAAGAGGCAAAAAAAGTAATGCTGAAACTGAATGATAAAGTCCTTTATTCCAAAAACATTAGTAAAGAAGGTTATTTTTCGGATGAAATAGCCATTGCTCCCAAAGGCATTGAAGACATGGAGTTGGCTTTTGAGTTTTACGATAAAAAAAATAATCTGATTAAAACTGAATCAATCATGATTTTAGCTTCCGAGAAACCAATAGATTTACCAAAACTTAGCATTGAAGTTACTCCTGATAAGGATTTGAATTCGGGGAAAATTGCCAGTATTAAAACAACTATTGAAACCAAAGAAAAATTCAAACTTGTGGATGATTTAAAAGTTAGTTTCAACACCCATTTAGGTTGGGAAGTTGGTCCGCAAGCCAATGTGTCAGTTAAAGATCAGTTAGAAAAAAAAATAATCACTGCTGAGAATTTCTTTAATATCCCTGATAATTGTTGGGTGGTAAATGCTTCTGCTGGAGTTTTGGTACAATATGGAAAATTTAGCTTCCGCATTCACGACCAAAAAATCATTTATCGTGGCGATTGGGCAAAAGAAGTTGGGAGATGATAAAGAGGATTTGAAAATTTGACGATTTGAAAATAAGTTGATTGAAAAAATTAGAAATAATAAAAGTATGAATACAACATCTTCAAAACTATCCATAAAAGAAAAAATTGGATACAGTCTCGGCGACACAGCCTCTCACTTTGTATGGGATATGGTTGGTTTTTGGTTATTGTTTTTTTACACTGATGTGTACGGAATTTCAGCAGCAGCTGCCGGAACTATTATGATGGTTGCCCGTTTTTGGGACATGGCTATTGATCCAATAATTGGGGTTGTTTCAGATCGTACTAATACCCGTTGGGGAAAATTCCGTCCTTATATTTTATTTGGTGCGGTGCCTTATGCAGTATTGGCTATTCTGACTTTTACCACCCCAAATTTTGGTGAGGTAGGTAAAATAATATACGCTGGAGCAACTTATGTGTTATTGATGACAGCCTACGCGATGATTAATTTGCCATATTCCGCTCTGGGAGCTGTCATGACTGACGATACTTACGAACGTGCTGGTTTAAACACCTATCGTTTTATTGCAGGTTTTATCGGACAATTTGTAGTTACTGGTTTAGCTTTAACTTTGGCACAATACTTTGGCGGAGGCGACAAAGCACAAGGCTTTCAATACACTTTAATGTTGTTTGCCGGTATAAGTTTGGTGTTCTTCTTTATTACTTTCAAAACAACCAAAGAAAGGGTTCAGCCACCAAAGGCTCAAAAGAATTCACTTAAAGAAGATTTGGGAAATCTGTTTAAAAATCCAGCGTGGGTAATTTTGGCGATCGTAGGAATTGTATCTTTTGTCATGTTCGCCATGCAAAATGCTGCCATTGCTTATTATTTTAAATACTATTTGGGTAAAGAGGAAAACGTTCAATTGTTTAATGTGGTTGGTACAGTTGCACTTATTGTAGCCTTACCACTTTCGAAACCATTGGCAAAACGGTTTGGAAATCGCAACGTGTTTATAGGCAGTTCGTTGATTTCAGGTATCTTTTTTATCCTGATTTATTTGCCTGGAGTAACTGATATTACAACAATATACGTATTTAATATAATTGCTAAAATGGCTTATGCACCTGCTGTTCCATTATTGTGGACAATGATAGCCGACTCAGCTGATTATGGCGAATGGAAAACAGGTCGTCGTGCTACAGGTTTGTATTTTTCGGCAGCGGTTTTTGCACAAAAAGCTGGGTGGGGAATTGGTGCTGCCATTGCCGGATGGATTTTAGCCATTTCACAGTTTATACCTAACGTTGTACAGAACGATACGGCTATTACTGGAATAAAACTGCTGGTATCAGTGATTCCCGGAGTTCTATATATGTCATGTGCCATATTTATGATTTTCTACAAAATAGACAAAAAAACCACTGACCAAATGAAGATTGACTTGGATGCTAAACGAGCATTAGATAAATAATTCTTAGAATTTATTCACTGAAAACAGTTTCCCAACCGTTTGATTAGATTTTATTATCAAACAATAAGATTTTTTTGTTACTTATTTTTTTTTCAAGCGGTTTAGAAACCGCTTGTCCCTCGTTTTGTTTCGTAGTTTGTCCATCACAAGTGTCATTGGATACAATATCACTTGTGAAAATATCAAACTTTTCAAATCTCAAACTTTTCAAATGCCAAATCCTTCAATACTGCGTCTTATTCCCCTTCAGGGGTTAAGGGCAAGGTTAGAGGTCTTATCCTTACCAAAACCGTTACCCCTACTAACATCGGAATTCCAAAATTCAACATCCACAAAGAAATACCTGCTAATGCAATTCCTCCTGTGTTTATTGAAAAAGCGCCTATTATTAGCACAGCCAACGAACTTCGAATGGCAGCTTCGGACATGGCAATGGAAGGTGTAAAAGTGATAAGTAAATAGGAAGTCGGGATAGATAAAAGTGCTTGCCACAAGCTTATGTCTACAGCAAAGAATTGCAACATGGCAAAGAGCTGCATGCAAAAAACCAAATAACGAAGGAAAGAATAGTCGAAGATGGAGAGCAAATTGGCAAAGCTAAAGTTCTCTATCTCTTGAGCGAATGGAAAAAATCTTTTCCAAATTCCTGTTTTAGCCCAATATGGAAGTGTGAAATAAAACCCCAGTAAAAGCAAGAGCACTGGAATCAAAATCAACAAATAAGCTTGGTGGTTAAAGTCCAGACTCTGAAAGTTAGCTAAAAAGTAAAAATAAGCAGTCGGCAATCCAAAGAATATCAGCACAATATTCTGCGAAAGGCTATTGAGCAAAGCGTACATCACTCCTACTTTGCGGTTTCCTGAACTTAGGAATGCAATGCGACCAACTAATTCTCCTGCTCGATTGGGAGTGAAAAATCCAGTGGAAAAACCAGCCAATACTGCTTTCAAGGAAGTTATCAAGGTGAGTTTTTCTGTGCGAGCAACAATGGATTTCCATTTGAGTGCCTCCAACATAATATTGACAGGCAGTAAAGCCAAAACCAACATTATCCATCCGAACTTGACGAGCGAAAAATCTCGAAAACTTGACCAGAGTTCGTTGTAATGTTCAAAGCGAATAAGCACAATCAACAAATAAGCGTATGCACCTAACATAATCAGCCATTTCAACACTTTCAATAAGAATTTATGTTGAATAAAATGCTGAAATGTAGACACAAGCACCTTAATCATTTTTTAGTGGAGGGTTTATTAGCTTTGGGTTGGATGGGATTGGGAGCAAGTTTGAAGGTATATTTCTTTTGGGAAAAGTAGCTGAATATAGTAGTGATTAGAGTAACAATCATTTTGGAAGGTGTTGGAAAGACACCCATAAAATCGACTAAGAGTTTTAATCCAGTATAATTCAGCAACAAATTGGCCAACACCACCGTTAAATACCTAGTTATTTGGGTTCTTCCTTTTAATTTAGAAGAATTGAAAGTTACATATTTTTGAAGTAAGAAACCGGTGAAAAAAGTAACTGGAAATACGATTAACATAGCAGCAATATGCGAACTGAAGGTAACAAAACCTAGGTGCAGCATATTTTTCTGGAGTACGAAATGGAAAACAAGAAAATATAATACCCAGTCGAATACCATATTGGCAACTCCAGTTACCCCATATCGGAAAAACTGCAAGGTCATGTATTTACGAAAGGGAGGATAAAAAAAATCAATCATTCTTCTGATCCAATTGCCAATTATCTCGAAAATTTTTCTCATAAAATCAATAAAAAATCTTTGAAAACTTATTTGGCGTTCAACAAAAAAATAGGATAATCAAACAAATTTACTTACTTTTGTGCCGCCTAAAATAGTATTCTACTATCAAGTTGCAAAGATAATAGTTATCGACTTAGTTTTTGCATTTAAATACTAAGAATAATATTTAGCAAATTTATTTACACGCAATAAATTTTCAATTATAAATCAAAATGCCTGACGACTACCATAGTTATGATTCAAGTACGTGCCAAAAAATATTTGGGACAGCACTTCCTGAGAGATATGGAAGTAGCCAGTCATATAGTTGCGAGCCTTCCAATCGATGAGCAAACCTCTGTACTTGAAATTGGACCAGGAACAGGCGTTCTTACTCAGTTTTTAGTAAAAAACCCACAAATTGATCTAACTGCCGTCGAACTCGATTCTGAATCGGTAGTTTATCTCAACAAACATTACCCCGAACTTAAAGTAATAGAAGCCGATTTTCTGAAAATGGATTTAAAAACCGTTTTCCCTGATAAATTCTGCATTATCGGCAACTTTCCCTATAATATTTCGAGCCAGATTTTCTTTAAAATGCTTGAAAACAAGGATTCAATCCCTTGTTTGGTCGGCATGATACAAAAAGAAGTGGCCGAACGCATGGCAGCCAAAGCCGGAAACAAAACTTACGGCATTCTGAGTGTGCTGATGCAAGCTTACTACTCCATCGAATATCTTTTTACTGTTCATGAGCATGTTTTTGACCCTCCGCCGAAGGTCAAATCGGCTGTTATTCGCCTCACCCGCAACGATGTATCGAAAATAGATTGTAACGAGCAACTATTTAAAACGGTGGTGAAAACAGCCTTCAATCAACGACGAAAGCAGATGCGTAACTCCCTCAAACCCTTGGTAGCAAAAGAAAATCCTATGTTTGCCGACCCACTGTTTGATAAACGTCCAGAACAATTG
>JBBRHJ010000011.1:0-32029 GCA_038222885.1 Bacteroidales bacterium
CATCCTGATAAATCGAATCGACTTGAAGTTACGGATGCTTCCAATCTTCTCGTCATATTCACGAATTGGAATTTTGAACTGATACCAAGTAACTTTATCTGTAGTCCCGTTTGCTAAATTAACAGTGGTGGTATAGCTATCGGCAATATGATTCCGACCAACCTCCATAGAATCAGGTCTTATAGAAACTCGGTATTGATAATATTTTTCATACTCATTCAAAGTATTGTCGCCATTCACATCTTCAATATCGGGCAAGGAAGTTGCAGTTGTAGTATAATCTTCGGAAGAATTTGCTGCATCAGGTGAATTCCCTTCGGTTCCATTATAGCGTTTGTAGCGGGTAATAATGTCCGCTTGTGCATTATCGTATTCAGTTGATTTATAGAATCTGTAAGTATCACCAGCAGGATCGTTTAGTGGGGAAAATGCGTCATTCTGCATTTTTTGTAGCGTATTTGGACTTACTTTCGCCTTTACTCCTGTGATATAATCACTATAAGTTGGAAAAAGAAATTCGTCAGCAGTCGATAAACCATTTAAACCCACATCCTGAGCCTTACGAGCTCCTGGCGTATTGTCAAAAGCAGTTACAGTGGATTGAGTTTTTGGCACTCTACCCCAAATAGTAGTTTCAGTTTTGTTTAGATCATTATCAATAGGCAATCCATGCTCGAAAGCTTTTTTGCCATCTTTCAAAATGTCTTCGCTAACATCACCCAAGTTAAAATACAATTCTCCCCCTTTTTCCTTTTTATCTTTATCATAAATAAAAGGATCCATCATCCAAAATTCGATATATTCAATATTCGAAGTTTCAAAATCGGTAGCATCTAATTTACGCATAATTCCACCCCAACGTTTAGCAGGATTTGTTAGTAACCCATTTGCATCCATACCATCCACATCGAGATTGTAAGGGCCACGTTCGGTTGGAAAATATGATAAATTCATAACCGTAAGCAAAGATGGCGTATAAGAAAGTTTACCCTTATTGGGGAAAACTTCTTTTATCTGAACATCGCGGGTGTAATGATTCGATTGCGATTCAACATTATTGCGTAGATTAGCGGGTGTTGTTCTTCCAGGATTCTTAGAATTCAAAATTTGATCTACATAATACCAAGCCAATAATGCACGGTTTTTCCCATATTCAATAGTTGTTTCACTTGCTTCTGGGAAAAGTGGATTTGGATTAGAATTATAAGGAGTTGATGCTAAGTACCAATTCACCGGATAATGCAAATCGATAGATGTTTTGGTAGACTCAAAGTCGTCGATATAGGCCAGACCTTGCGTTCCAACTACATTGGAGTGTCCGGGAACTAATTGAGCAAACTCTGCATTAAATGCAATGCTAGAGGGTTTAGTAGCATTTACAAAGGGTAATTTATCCAACATATTCGTTAGCCATTGTGACTCACCACGCCAAGAAGTATTCAGTCCCCAAATGGTATTTGAAATTGGTTCATTGCCAGTATTCACTTTCTTAGTAAGCGGAATTTCGGAAAGGTGCATCATCGTTCCACCAAAACTAAAATCTTTGCTAAATTTATATTCTAAATGTGTACCAACCAATGATTTACGCTGCATACTGAACATGGATTGATTTTCTAACTTCACATCAATATTGGTTCCCGATTCGAGAATAGACTGATTGATAATAGAAACTGAACCCATGGTATAATCTACAGTATAGTCCACATTTTCAGTCAAAACTGCTCCTCCGGCAGTTACAGTTACCGAACCACGAGGCACATTCATTGCATTCAATCTGATTTCCGACCCGCTAGTCGATTTGTATTCTCCAGCAATCCTGAACTTGTTTTTTTCACTTAATTCCTGGGCAATAACCAGTGTTGAATCGTATAGTTCTTGAAAAATATATTTTTTGACCAATGCCGAAGGATTTTCAGGGTCATTATCATAATTTGGGTCGATAGAACGAGCCAAATGTGAACCGAAAGGTTCAAGTACGGGGAAAATAATTCTTCCCGCGGATGAAAGGGCAGTTATTCCTTCTACGTAATCAAATTTTCCATCAGGGTTCAGGTTGTTTTTTGAGTCTAACCGATCCAAATTCATCACCCTGAGTAATAATTTATTTTTATCTTTCCCTTCGGTAAGGTATCGCATATCAGTTCCAACTGAATCATTTCGGTATACAATATTCAATTCGAATTTCTCATTTTGAATTTGCATAGCACCCAAATAGTACACATTCTTCATCATCAAATCCCACATAGCTAATTTAGGAGATTGAGTCGTGCTTTTCAGTAATTTAACCATCAAAGCATTGGGAGCAGTAACAGCATCGGTTGAAAATTCACCCACTTGGTACACTTTTCCACCAGAACTATATTCAAAAGCCACACCTAAAATCTCGTCAGGATTTAGGGTTGATTTTAAAGACAAAATACCCAAAGATGGATTCATGCTATATTCTGAAGGTTCGAGTTTCCGAGCACTTTCAATTTTCTCAAAATCCTCACCACCGACCATTACATTTGTACCAAAAGCGCTAGTCAAAACTGAATTCGTTTGTTGAATATCACGAACACCCGCTACAGCTTTAACTTCATCATATAATTTATTTGCGTTATTTTGAGGTATTTGCCCGATGGGATTTGCTTTCCAATAAGGATTATCAATTCGTTGGTTCTCACCTAAATCCATCAAAGCAATGATGTTGCGTGCTTCATCATAATTTGCTCTCTTGTTGGTAACCCACACTTCAATGCGGTTGATTGTAATACCTGATGAAATAAATGGTAGGTTGCTCAAAGACTTTTCGTAATTATTCCGAAAATAATGAGCTAAAAAGAAATGTCGGTTTTCGTCATAATTATCAATTTTCACTTCAAAATCAGTTGTCTGAACTCCCCCTTTTGAACTTACAGTCTTGGTTTCAGATTCTTGCTGAGTGGCAATCGCCGAAACACTTAATTTACCAAACTGTAAATCGGTTTTGATACCAAATAAAGCCGTGCTTCCACTTATCAACGAACTACTTAAGGGCATACTCACATTTCCTGCCTGAATATTTTGGATAATATCATCTTCCTTGCCTTTGTAGGCTAATTTCACCATTTTTTGGTCGAAATCAAAGGATGATTCTGTGTTGTAATTCAATCCGAAATTTACTTTATCACCCACTGATCCAGTTACATTCATCTGAATTTTCATATCAAATTCAGGAGTAACATTACTTCGCATGGCTTCGGTTAAAGCTGGATTATCCACCTTATTCTGTCGAGCACCAAAAACAAGTTCAGCCGAACCTTGTGTTTTAACTTGTACACCTCCAGGACCAAAAACCTTATCGGCAGGGCCAATACTGAATTTCATGTCCGAAACTGAAAACTTATCCTCGTTATTTACATCCGATTTGGCGTTTTTTTCTTTCCAATAACTCTGAACTTCTCGCTGAAACGAATACTTTTGGTATTCTTGTGCAGTCATCATATAAGGAGTGGAAATTTCCTGACTTCCCACAAGTGTTCTGAAAATATAGTTCCCTGATTTGGCATCATACTCCACAACGGATTTGACATTATCTGGTTGTTTGCTATCCATGGGATAAACTGTATTCAGCTCATCGTAAGTATTTTGACTATATTTCTTGATGGGAAAATTACGGGTGGTGTCTATCTTTTCAAGCTTTTGTTCAGGTTCTTGAACTTCGGTTTGCACACCAAAGTCAAGGCTGCTAGTCTTACTTATCCACGCATAAGCCGAACTAAAAACTACAACGAAAAATAGAATGAGAGGAATTATTTTTTTTATATTGAGCATAAATTTCAACAAGCTAGGTATAAAGTTGATAAATTTCAAATACGACTGAAACTTACAAAATTTGAGGCATTATTACATTGCTTTGAGAGCCAACTTAATCAATTGTTCCACTCTCAGGTTTGGTTCTTTCTTAATTATTTGATCTACTGATTTTTGCGATAAGGCAGCATTGAAACCCAACATCACTAAGGCGGCGACAGCTTCGTTTTTCAACTCTGAATTTGGTTGAATACTTAATACTGACTCTCCACTAAAACCAACTATTTTAAGAATTTTATCCTTTAAATCTACGATAATTCTTTGGGCTGTCTTTGTTCCAATTCCTTTAATGGCATTGAGTGCGGTTACATTTTCGGTAGCAATCATATTCTGAATTTCTTCTGGAGAATACGACGACATAATCATGCGAGCCGTGTTAGAACCTATTCCTGAAACTGAAATCAACAATAAAAACAATTGTCGTTCAGCTCTGTTCATAAACCCATACAAGATATGAGCATCCTCACGAATAACTTCATATACAAAGAGTTTGGCCTCTTTTGTACCATTCAAACTTGTATAAGTTGGTAGCGAAATATTAACTAAATATCCTAAGCCGTTCACATCAAGCACCACAAAAGCAGGTGTAAGTTCGGTAATTTCGCCTTTTATATAATCTAACATAGTTTCTAATCCTAATAATTTCTAGTACAATATCTTACAAAACAATGAAAACCAATTGTATTAGATTTTCATTTAATAAATTCGGATATTGAAGTGCTTGTTTTTATATATCAAAAATACAATTGGTTTTACAAACGCAAATGTACTTATTTTTTACAATTTGTGCAACAAGCCAGTCATCAAGTTTATTATCTTTGAGATAACGATGAAAATGTACAAAAATTACAAATAATCGACGAAAAGGGTATAAAAAAATTACAACCGCCTCTTAAATCCTAACTTCAAAAGAAGTAACAAGAGGCGATTGTAATAAATTGGTAAGTTTGAATAGTCCAAAAAGTATTTAAACTATAAATACTGTAAAGCTCTTAAATTGTAAATAGTAAATCCTTAAATAGTAAATTCTTACTTGGGGATTTCCGTGATACTTCCGTACCGATGATATTCGAATGAAATACTTTGTTCTTCCAAGTAATGAAGTAACTCTAATCGACCCTCCATCAAAGGCTTTTGCGTAGCAATATACAAACCAAGTTCAGCTGCTTTTCCATAAATTCCTGCTGATAGACTGCTATTACAAGTTCTTATTCTATCGTAAAACTGCATATATTCAATAAACTCAGTTTCGTTTTGTATCATCACTTGCTCCGCTTTGATAAACGTTTGAAGCATGGCTAATTTTGAATCTGATTTGTCAATGCTTACAAATAAAGGAGTTTTAGATATTTGTGCTGCCGTGATAACCATCAATACATCCACTAATTCATCAGTTTCCTGTATGCGAAATAAGATATTCCCCAAAGCTAAATAACGAAAGATATTCTGTTCACCCATCAAGTGCTGAATTTCATGTTCAACTGAAAACTCAGTTTTATAACTAAGCAAATAACTTGTCACTGCACTTTCATATTTCTTACGCTCATCATTTCGCAAAATAGCCGCCAGAGTTTGATATTCGCCTAACGATGAAGCTGTTAAATACTGATCAGTATTTTCGATATTCACAAAGCAGCTCACATAATTGGAACCACCAGCTTTAATGCCGCCGCCAAATGCCGATCGTTTCATTCCACCGAAAGGCTGTCTATTAACTATTGCACCTGTCATTCCTCTATTGATATAAAGATTTCCTGCTTCTATGGTATTTTTCCAACGTGCTTGTTCGGTTTCGTCCAAACTTTGTAAACCAGCTGTCAAACCATATTCAGAACTATTGGCCAATGATAAAGCATGTTCAAAATCATCAGCACAAACCACACCCAACACTGGACCAAAAAGTTCAGTTGTAAATGTATAACTTCCTGGTTTAACACCCCATTTCACACAAGGTTTCAACATAAACCGATTTTTATCAATAAATTCTGGCTCTATCAACCACCATTCGCCTTCTTCTAAATTATCAACCGCATACAGCAATTTATCGTTTTCATTGGTTATCATTGGACCAACATAATTTGCCCCATCCCAAACGCTTCCTGTATGCAAACTTCTAACCGCATCGGTCAATTTCACTTTGAATTCAGCATCATTGTAGATTTCCTTTTCCAAAATTACCAAGGAACAAGCCGAACATTTCTGACCTGCATTGCTAAACGAAGAGCTAATAATATTCTGAATGGCATGATCACGATCGGCAGCGGCAGTAACTATCATGGCATTTTTACCGCCCGTTTCAGCTGAAAGTGGACAAGTAGGATTGTTTTTAAGCAATCGGAAGGCTGTATCAGTTCCTCCCGTTAAAATGCTGTGCTTGATGGCCGGATGTGCAGTGAGAAAATTCAACGGTTCACGTCCTTCGGTACAAACCACTTGCAAAGCATCTTGCGGAACGCCAGCTTCCCAGAAGCATTTAGCAAATTCCCAAGCCACGGGCAAAGCAACTGTTGCAGGTTTCAAAATAACTGAGTTTCCTCCTGCCAAAGCAGCAGCCACCCCTCCTACTGGAATCGCCAATGGAAAATTCCATGGCGAAACAACCAAAACAATTCCTTTGGGTGAAATTTGAACAGTGTTAAGTTGCTCAAACTGCATCATGGTATGCGCATAATATCTACAAAAATCAATGGCCTCAGAAGTTTCCACATCACCTTCGGCAAAGGTTTTTCCAGTGATAGCCGACATACAACCTATTAAATATCCACGCTTTTTGCAAAGTTCATCAGCCGTTTTTCTCAAAATTACATCGCGTTCCGGCATAGTGCTTTCACGCCATTTCGAGAGGTCATTTTCAGCAGTTTCAACCAATTCTTTTACCATTTGCAGATTGGACAAACTGGCCTGACATACTAACACTTCATCTTCCTGACATTTATCGTAATAACTATATTTCGTAGGAGTTTCAAGACTTTCTTTTCCAATTTGTACTGGAATTTGATAGGGAACATCAGCTTTTGATTTTTTCCAATTGGTTCTAATTTCATCAGCCCAATTTCTATTTTGTTTTAAATCAAAATTCGTATCAGGTTCATTTTTAAAACCCTCCTGCTGAGTAGAAACATAAGGCTTGCTCCTATCCTGTTTTCTATTTGGAGTAGGTTCAATGCTGTCCTTTAGTTGATAGGCTTCAACAAACTGTTTTTCCAAGAAATTCCATTCATCGCTATCCACTTTTAAATTGAACGAATAACTTAGGAAATTATCTTCACCCGTATTTTCGTCTAATCGGCGCACTAAGTAAGAAACTGCATTCAAAAAATGCTCGTCTTTTACAACTGGTGTATACAATATAATTTGTTTCCCAAGTTGGCGCATTACCCTTGGCAAATGATTAGCCATTCCTTCGAGCATCTCAAAAGTAACATACTCATCCACTTTGTTTTGCTGTCCAAGTAAATAAGCGTACCCGATGCTAAAAAAGTTATGAGATGCAACTCCTACATGCAATGCTTGGGCATTTTCGAACATCAATGCACGATCGAGGATATGTAAATAATTGGCATCCACCTTGACTTTGCTGTCGAGAATCGGATTTTCCCAACCTTTAAGCGACGAAACTATACTTTCCATTTGCAGATTGGCGCCCTTTACCAAACGCATTTTCAGAGGTGCACCACCTTCACTGACTCTTTGTTTAGCAAAATCAAGTAATTCAGTCTGTAAACTCCAAGCATCTGGCAAATAAGCCTGAATTACAATTCCTGCTGTGAAACTCTTAAATTCGGGTTCACTCAGCACAGTTTTGAAAATATCCAAAGTTAACTCAGCATCTTTATATTCCTCCATATCCAGATTTACAAATTTTGCTTTCTGAACTCCCTGTGCATCAGTATATGGATAATCCATTGCTTGCTTGTAGATACGAGCCAATCGAGTGCTCAAATCTATTTTATTCTGCGCATAATTAAAAGGATTAATCTGCGCATAAATACCTGATATCTTGATGGAAATATAATTTATTTGAGGATCTTTCAAAGCTTCAAGATAATGAATATAGCGTTTATCTGCTTCCTCATCGCCAAGCACAACTTCGCCCAGCAAGTTAACATTTTGTCCTATTTGCTCGTTGCGTCTTTTGCTTAAATGCCTTTTAAGTATGGAAGTTTTTTCGTTGATAATGACATTAGCGGTATCGCTTCGTAGTTTTTTCTTAAAGATTGGAACAGCTAGGAAATAAAACAAATAGCCAAAAGAATTGAATAGTTTTAGCATGAAAAGATCGGTCTTTCCAAAAAACGTAGGAATACCATATTTGTCAATCAACACTTTCATCCGATTGGCCAACTTCTTATTGTCCCTAATCTGCGATGACTCGTCCAACAGCTTCGAAAGCAGTATTTTATCGTTCGGATTCTGAATCAAGATGGCATACTTCTGTTGCTCTTTTAGCTCATCGGGCGAAATTTCTTGTTCCGATTTTTTGAGAAAGTCTTTTCCCCATTGAATGACCTCGTCAGGTGTTAATCTTTTCATTTTTTTATTGATTTAATGCGATAAATATTGATTTTGGTGTGATAAAGATAATTGAAATAAATCGATAATATTATTCATTTGAACAAATTTTTAAACGTTAAAAATGCAAATTTAATTCATTAACAAAAAGACCATTTTTAGCATAAAATTGTTATAAAAAAGTGCAGGAATATATGAATTTGATTTTCAATTTTGTAATCCATTTTTTTGAGCAAGTTTCTTTTAGCAATTATAATTCCACGTAAGGTTTCGCAATGCTAACTAAGAAACACTCACTTCGTTGCTTTGTACGAAAAAAAAAACACCTAAATAGTTATCAAGTTTCACAAGGTTGTTGATGTAATCTTTACAGAAAAAATCAAAAGCTGTTAAACTTATATTAGATTTGATTGTTATTTAGAATAACGATAACAAATTAAAATTTAAAAACAAAAACAAAATTATGAAACAACTATTTTTGACAATAGCCGTATGGCTTACCACATTATTCTTGAGTTTTGGTCAATTCCAATTACCCTCATTACCCTATAATTATAGTGCATTAGAGCCTTATATCGATAGTACTACGATGTATATTCACTTGAATAATCATCATGCAGCTTATGTTTCTAATCTCAACAAGTCGCTCGAAAAATATCCTGATTTGTATAAAAGAGATATTTTGGACCTTTTCAAAAACTTAGAAACTTTGCCTGCCGAAGTGCAAACTTCAGTTCGTAACAATGGAGGTGGATATTACAATCACAAACTTTTCTGGAAGATGCTTGCTCCTGCCGGCTCAGCTCCTATGTGTGATAAAGTAAAAAAACTGCTCGAAGAGAACTTTGGAAGTGTGGATAAATTTAAGGCTGAATTTGAGGCAGCAGGTTTGAAACGTTTTGGTTCAGGTTGGGTATGGCTTATTAAAGAAGATACGGGCAAATTGAAAATTATCAGCACTGCCAATCAAGACAATACTTATATGGCATTTGTAAAAGAAAAAGGAACACCCATTTTAACCCTTGATGTATGGGAACATGCCTATTACTTAAAATATCAATCGAAACGTGCCGCCTATCAAAAAGCTTTCTGGGAAGTTGTAAACTGGAAAGAAGTAGAAAGATTGCTACAATAAGATTTAAAATATTGGCTTTTAGTTGAAAAAACGCAGAATACAAGAATCAAATTGATTTTTATAATCTGCGTTTATTAATTATTGCTACCACACAGCTTGAAAATTCTAATATATTTTATTTATTTACTAAAAATATTTATCTTTGCGAATCACAACAAATTGTTAATATCAAAAAAAAACAAATTAAAAATTATCAAGTATGAAAAGAATTATTTTATCAATTGCATTAGTGATTAGTATTTACAGCACTTTAAGTGCACAAGCTGACGGAAAAGCTATTGGTATCCGAGGTGGTAATGGTGGTGAAATTTCATTCCAAACTGCATTGGGTTCAAACAACCGTCTTGAATTGGATTTAGGTCTGAATAGTTGGAATAGCAACAGTGGTTATGCAGGTTTTGGTTTGACTGGAATTTACCAATGGGTTTGGGGATTAGAGCAATTGGCTCCTGGTTTCAAGTGGTATGCTGGTCTAGGACCTCAAATTGGTTCTTGGAAATCGGGATTTGCACTCGGAATTGTTGGTCAAATTGGACTTGAATACAATTTCACAATTCCACTTCAACTTTCATTGGATTATCGTCCTAGTTGGTATATTTTGCCTAACAGTTATGGTGGTGCATGGGGTGGTACTGCACTTAGCATCCGTTATTGTTTCTAAAAATATCATTTGAATTTATATCAAGCGATTCGTAAAAACTTTGATTTTTACGAATCGTTTTTTTTTCATCATTAGCAATGTTTAGGAAGCCGCTTTGAAAAAATTCTATATCTTTGTTGAGTTAAAACAAATCTATTATAAACAAAGAATCAAAGTAATATGGAGAGTATAAAATCGATTTATAGAATTGGTAATGGACCTTCGAGTAGTCATACTATGGGGCCTAAAAAAGCAGCTGAATTGTTTAGTGCAAAGTCGCCAGAAGCAATCTCATTCAGGGTAAATCTGTATGGAAGTTTGGCCGCCACAGGCAAAGGTCACTTTACCGACACAGCTATTACCGATGCTTTGAGTCCGCGACCAGTTGAATTTAAGTGGTTTTCTGAATTGGAATTGCCACTTCATACCAATGGGATGAAATTTGAAGCCTTGGATGCAAATGGAATTACTACCGACAGTTGGATAGTTTACAGTATTGGAGGCGGAAAAATAATTGATGAAACAACTGATCTGTACGAAAAACAAATCTACGAGCACAATAATATTACGGATATTATGGCCTTGGTTGATAAACAAGGTAAAACTTATTGGGAATATGTGCAAGAGCGTGAAGAGTCCGATTTGTGGGATTATTTGAATGAAGTTTGGAAAGCCATGAGTAAATCAGTGCTTGAAGGACTTGAAAATGACGGCGTACTTCCAGGCGAACTGAATCTCAGGCGCAAAGCGGCTTCTTATTGGATAAAAGCCAAAAGTTATAAGGTGAGTCTACAAAACCGTTGCTTGATAATGTCGTATGCCTTAGCTGTATCAGAGCAAAATGCGAGTGGTGCCGTTGTTGTTACAGCTCCCACTTGTGGTTCGGCTGGAGTTCTACCAGCTATTTTGTATCACTTGAAAAATTTTCATGAATTTTCGGACAAGAATATTCTGCAAGCTTTGGCAACAGCGGGACTTTTTGGCAATGTAACTCGTAAAAACGCCTCTATTTCTGGAGCCGAAGTGGGCTGTCAGGGGGAAGTGGGCACGGCTTGTGCGATGGCTGCAGCAGCGGCTAATCAGATGTTTGGTGGATCGCCACAACAAATAGAATATGCTGCCGAAATGGGTTTGGAGCATCACTTGGGATTGACTTGTGATCCTGTCTGCGGATTGGTACAAATTCCTTGTATCGAACGAAATTCATTCGGAGCATTGCGAGCCCTCGATGCCAACCTTGCCTCCATGATGACCGATGGAAAACATATTATCAGCTTCGACAAAGTAGTAGAAACCATGCGTACCACCGGACACGATTTACCCAATCTTTACAAAGAAACATCACTTGGTGGATTGGCTAAATTTGCTCGTATCTCTGGGGAAATGTGTTGAGATAGAAGGATTTTACAATTTAATAATTTGGGATTTTTACTAAAACTATTTAAAAGTACAAATAGTATTACTTCATACTAAAAAAAACTAGTTATTTGATTGAAAATGAAATAATTGCTGCCATGACTATAACAACTGAAAGTAGGCCAAATGAATACTTTCTGTGGCCTATTTACAATTAAAAAAAAGGTCACGATTTAATCCCGGGAAAGAGACTGTTTATGACTAAATTGTGTCTTATAATACAACTAAAAGCTAGTACTGAAAGATGAGAAAACCCCTACAAAACATTGGTTTTGTAAGGACTGGCTTTTTAGCTAAACCTTGAATGCGGAGAGGATCCTTGAAGTTCAGAAATAAATTGAAAATCGAACATCGAATAAAACAGACAATTTGGAAGAATTTAAAAATATAAGAGTTGAAAGTAAAAATCAGTTTTCGTCATTGATGGGTATAAGATATTGAATTTGGAAGAGTCAATTGATAACAAGCCCATTCTAGTTGTAAAATTAAAAGGTTGAAGCAAATAGTCAACCATTTTTTATATAGACATAATAAGGATTAAAGAAAAATGTATTAACTCATAAAGCTTATAAATACAAATGAGTAATTTCATGTTTATTAAACTCACAAACTTCACTCAATACTTGTTCTACACCTTTATCATAAATACATAAAAAATTCTCATCACCTGAAAATATATACCCTAGCTCACCTTTTCCTCTAAATTGCATAGCGCAAATAAGCACATACACAATTTTATCGTATTGCAATCCCATTTCCATTGCCGATTTAATGGCACCAACTACTCGGTCTTCTGGACTTAATTTACGCATTAAATCGCAACCCACACGAAAAATGGTATCGCCCAATGCTTTGTTTTGAAAACGCTGAAGCAAATCATCAATATGATCTACTATATCTTGATGCGTAAATTCGTCAGGATACTTTTTCAGCAATATTTCAGCCGCTTGAAGCATTACATTGCGCACTTTGGTATGAATTTCGGTTACTGCAAGTGCCTCGTACAAATAAATGAATTTCGGATTATAAACGTAACCAATATACGCCGTAGCAGCATGACCGAGATTATGAATAAACAATTTACGATCGACCCATGCTTTCATATTTGCTTTTGGCGCCAAACCTTCAATAGTCGGAATAGGCGTTTTGAAAGCATTTTTTGCTAAAATAAGCGTATTATAAGGTTCCGCAAACACTTGCAAAATATCTGTTTCCATGTCTTTTTTAGTCATGATAGGAACCATTTTGCCTATACTCGTTTCTACCAAACCTACCAACTGCTCAAAAGGATAATCTTTTGGTAATAAAGGTTTTAGTTCTTGCGCAAAGTAACTATCGGCATTGCGCATGTTCTCGGCAATAATAATATCAAGAGCTGAAATGGGATTTTTTGCATATCGTTTTATTAAACCTTTGGCTATCAATGGAAATGCTGTTGCCATACCGTTGATTCCTACTGAAATAGCCAAGATATCAGCCGTTGCAATTTCTTCAATTACGAATGCGGTATCAGTTGCCAACACACCACGAACATTGCTTATATTGATTGTTGATTCTCTATCCGATTTTATTACTACATTGTAATTTCCTCGCACATTCAATTCGTCAATTACGGGCTTGAAAACATCTACAAATACAACTTCGTAACCACCTTTACTAAACAATTGACCAATAAATGATCGTCCAATTTTGCCCGCACCAAATAGTACTAATTTTGGTAATTCGCTCATAAATTAGTAGTTGTCATTTTATATTTTAGCAACATTTCATTTACTTTTTCACTTTTCTCACCCTTGTATTTTTCAAAATAAGTCCCACCCACATAATAACACGCAAAGCCCCCACAAACAGTTCCTAAAATAGCAGCATCAGTAAGTGAAAAATTAGTTGCTTTTTTTTCAAGTTGGAGAACAAAATTGGCCACAACGCCACCTACGAAATTGTCGCCACAACCTGTGGTATCACCTTTTAGATTGGGATTGCTTTTAAAATCTTCGTTTATCCATTCACAAACAGGGATAGTCGTTTTTATTGCACCAAAGACTTTTCCGGATGAATAAATATAAGTGGGTTGAGCTCCGTGGGTAATTAAAAAAGCGTTACTTTCGTTTTTGATAAAAAAATCTTGTACCGAAACAATATCAGTACAGCCACTAATACGCAAAGCCTCTTCGAAATCCATTATTAACAAATCAATTAATGGCAGACTTTCCAATGTGTTTCCCAGCGGCCACGGTTTTTCGGGATACTGTTTTTCATTAATAAAGTCGTAAACCGTATGAACAACTGTCAATGCACCCTGCATTTTTGCTTTCATCAGTAAATTTGTCAACTCTTTGTGCAATTCTGGAACTATTGCAGTTCCACCAAAAACAACTATATCTGAATTCCAAAAATTGTCGTCCAAGAAACTTTTATCAAATTGAGCAGCACAGGCAATATTATTCACAAAAGTGCGCTCGCCTTTGCCATTGGCAAAGTTCGGGTCGGACAAAACATCGGTATAGGGCGTTTCACCATCGAGAATCCGATAGTTATCCAAATTCAATGGCAACTCTTTTATTAAATTACTAATTGCCTTCCCTTTTTCATCATCTGCTCTTGCACCATAAAAACAAACTTCAACATCTGTATCGTTTAGTAGTTGTGCTGTATTTATTAAACCGACAATTGCTGGACCACCAATATTGAATGCATCGTAGTTGTTATCTTTGCTTATTTCGGATAAAATAGTCTGAAAATCTTTGCCCGAAAATTTCTCTAATTCTTGGGTAAAAACCAATTTTCCAGGTTCTAATCCACCATCGCCTGATTGTTTCGATTGGTATTTTTTAAAATTAGTTGACGAAAAATCAACATGATTATATACAAAATCGCCCAATGCACAACCCGTTCCTGAAACTCTAAATTTTGCCATATTATTTATAAATAGGCGTTGTATTCGCTTGATAATAAATACAATGGCGCTTCATCTTCTTCAATTTGAGGAAAACGACCCACTTCTTCGAAAAAGAAATTATCATTGGTATCATCATTCACCGTGCTTACTTCGCCCACCAACACTGGGCTGCCAATACCATAGAATCGATGATAAACGCCAGATTCCATACACACACTTTGGCCAGTAAGCAATTGAACTTTCTCTCCTGGAACTAATTCTTTGACTACAGCATCTATCTTTACAGTGAAATTCTTGTCCGAAAAAGAGCCATCGGAATTTGAATTGTAAAATTCAATTTCCAAAATGCCACCTCCACGATTGATAATGTCTTCCATTTTAAGTCGATGAAAATGCATGGGTGTTTCTTGCCCTACACCAGCAATCATAATTTTTTCGCAATAGGGTTTTTTATCCTTGCTAAAATTCCCGTTGCGGATAGTGAATAACATCAAACCTCTTGTGGCATAATCGCCACTACCAAAGTCGGTTAAGTCCCATCCCAGCACATTGTCGATAATCTCGGAATGGGTTGCATATTTCCCTTTCCAATCGGCAGGAGTATAGGTTGCCCATGAAGGTAAGTAGAATTTATTTTCGTTAAAAAACTGCAAAGCAGCGCTCATGTGTTTGTTAATTTCGCTTCGTTTCATATTGTAGAAGTTGACAGACAGCCCCCTAAATCCCCCCAAGGGGGACTTTTGCTGTTGTCTGATTAATTAATAGTGATTTAATATTTAATACTTACAGTTTTTATTTCACCTGCTTTTAAGGTATATTTTGGGAGTTTCAGCAATTTATTTTCAGTCCATCCAATTGTTTTTGCCTGTTTATTCTCAATTAGAATATTTATGTTAGCTTCGAATTTTGTTGGATTTGTAAGTTTTATTTTCAGCGACTTTTTATTTTTTGAAATAATTTCTGATTTTACTCCATCAAAATCGAATGATGTATTCAACTCAATATCCACATACACTCCTGGCAATTCAACGGCAGTAAGTAACATAGCAGTTTCTGCCCATGTAGAGCCGGGTTTAATTTCACCAATACCTTCGAACCAATCTGTGGTACTTACACGTTCGTTTATCCAACCGGGAGACATGCCTGCAATTGGTCGTGAGGCGTGCGACATAAATTGTGGAATGCTTTGCGTAATTTCTTTGAGCAATTCCAAATATTTAGGATTGCTTGTAGCACGGTAAATGCGTAAAAGCGCCAAACCAGAATGTGTACAAATGCCGGGTGAACCGTGTTTGTTTTGCGTATTTGCGAATACTACTCCTGTAGTTTGCATAGCTAATTTCCCGAACAAACAAGTTGGAGAATAGTCATAATCGTAGCTCATAACCCACGTAGAAAATTGAGCAGCAGTTTCTTCGGCATATTTCAACCATTTTCTGTCGCCCGTCTTTTCGTACAAAAGTGCAAAAGATTCGACCATCGCATACCACGATTCACTGTCCGGGTTTTGCATGGCATCGCCCGGTCCACCACAGCTGATTCCCTTCGAAATATAATCGTCGTACATTTGCTGCGCCGAAAGTTTAGCAATATCAAGATAAGTATCATTATTGAAATAAGTGGCAGCCAATACCAACGCTCCTGACACCACTGCTCCACTTGTAGAACCACCCACAACTATATCGCCGGTCTGACTATCGACAAAATTTCCAAATTGCCCTGATTTTTTCCACAATCGTACAAAAGCATCGGCTACCCCACGCGTTCCTTTTTCCCATTCGGGTTGTACAGTGATGCTTTTTTGCTTCATCAACTCAAATTGTTTAATGATATAATAAAGTGCATCGCCACTTTTTCGAATCAGATGCCAATTGACCGATAGCGGTTTACGAATATCGCCTCCATACCATTTATTACCCTTTTCGCCACTGTCCCAGAAAAAGCCCGAAGGAGAGATTCCATTCGGAAATAGCCAATTGAAATTTGCCACTACATTTTCAATCGTTTTTTTATTGCTCGAAAACAGCAATGGATAAGTTGTAATCATGCCACCTGTCCAACCAATTTGCCAATCTTGCAAAAAGTTTTCGCGCATTCCAATAGCATAATAGCCCCATTCGGGCACAAAATTTTGGGTATTGAACTTGTTTTCAATAGTAGTATAACATTCCGAAAAGGAGTA
This sequence comes from Bacteroidales bacterium, assembly GCA_038222885.1. Lineage (GTDB taxonomy): Bacteria > Bacteroidota > Bacteroidia > Bacteroidales > Paludibacteraceae > Paludibacter. The sequence goes on from JBBRHJ010000011.1 coordinate 16,619, forward strand.
AATGGGTTTTGTCTGTTGTGGTGGACACAAATCCTTGCGTGCAACTAAGTAGGTATCAAATATGTTTTGAATATTGGCGGAAGGAAATAAATAAACTTTAAATACAAACTTTACTTCGTCGCCCACTTTAAAATTGGCTGGTTTATCAGTACTTGCCACTTGGTTATCAGCAATTTCGTATTTGTAACGTTCGCGCACCAAGGGCGACATAAAAGTTACGATTCCATTATTCGAGGCGGTTTCTTCAACATTTACACCAAAATCACCCCACGCATTGGCTTGATTGGTGATTATCAAAGCTCCTTGTTTCAGACTTGGCGAATGAAAACCTACGGAAGGCAAAGCCATTCCGCCACTTCGCTCTTGAATGCGCGAAGGACCATTTTTAATATTTAAACGAGGAACATCCGAAATGATAATCGGTTTATTGGGTCCAATATCCCGAATGTCATTTAGTTTTGGCGAATAAGAAATGCGTCGTGACTCAAAACGATTGCCATTGTAGGCAGCCGAAGGCATCATCACATAGTTTGTTTTCGACCAATTATCAAATACAAAATCGACAGCCACGGCAGCGTTCGTTTCAGCCCCTTTCAACAACCGAAAAGTAACTTCAACATCAACTAAATCCTTGTTGTTCGCCGATGGACTTATTATAGAACTTACATTCCATTCTGCGCTTATAGTCGTAAATTGTTGAATGCTATTTTGCTGATTATCAACTTTAAGTGCATCTGTTCCAATCAATTGATTGTATCGTTCCGTATCATAATTATTGATACGATAAACCATTTTTAGTTTATGACTTGAAAATAAATCAGATGCATTATCCGTTGCCATTAAAACCTGTGAAGCAAATAGAACTAAGAAAATGGATTTTCGAAACATGATGTAGATTTTATTTGCCTTTATTTCTTTTGTTTTTTATTCAAATTTAGATAGCGCATCAACGCTTCCACGTAATAATAATCGGCATAGGTAAGTGGCACATCCACTTCGCCCTTATGAGGAAATGACCCAACGCTATGTTTTAAAATAAAATTACCATTTTCGCCTAATTTTGCCAGATATTGTGGCGAGGAAAGTGCTACTATCTGTTTTTCTGCAACATTCAAAAAGCGTTTCGAGGCCTTTCCTTTTACATAGCCACTTAATTCGATAAAAGCTGAACACATGATTGCTCCAGCAGATGCGTCACGCAAGGCAGTTGGAATATTCGGCGCATTGAAATCCCAATAGGGGATTAGATCTTTGGGCATATTTGGATGTGAAAGCAGAAAATTGGCTATTCTAAGTGCATGATTTAAAAACCGCACATCGCGCGTATCTCTATAAACAGTGATATATCCGTACAAAGCCCACGCTTGTCCACGCGACCATGAAGATGCATCGCTATAGCCTTGAAAAGTACCTTTCGTCTCTGGCATACCGGTAATAGAGTCGTAGGAAACAACATGATAGCAACTTGCATCAGGTCGAAAATGGTTTTTCATCGTTCCTTCGGCGTGTGCCACTGCAATTTTATAATACGAGCTATCTCCCGTAAATTTGGTAGCATTAAATAGCAACTCCAAATTCATCATATTATCAATGATTACAGGATATTGCCATTTGCCCCAATCCCACGAACGGATTTGTCCAATTTTAGGGTTGAAACGTGTTGATAATGATTTGGCTGCATTTATAATTATAGATTTATATTTTGGTTTGGGATCAAGTCTATTAGCATTGCCATAACTGCAATAAATCATAAAACCTACATCATGGTTATTAGTCACATACTGCTGTTTATCAACACGATGAGACATCAGTTCAGCATCTGATTTTATTTTCTCACTTTTAGTATATTCTGCCAAATACCAAAGTGTTCCAGGATAAAAACCACTTGTCCACCAATAATCATCGGAAGTAAGAAATTTACCTGAAACGTCAATAGTTCTTGGAAGTAAATTAGGTTTGGTTTTCATTACATCCGTCATTAAACCATATTGCTCGGCTGAGAATTGAAGACTTTTTTCAGCAACTTTTACCACATTGGGGCAAACCGAAAAAACTTGAAAGCTGAAAAAGCTTAGTAAAAATCCGTAAACCAATATTCGTTTCATAAACTACCTTATTTGTTATTATTCAACATGTTTTGCATTTCAATTCCTGCAAAAATTACTGCAAATGTCCCGTGTGTATCATTATCAAAATACGGACGATTGATATAATAATTCACATCTTCCGAACACATTGTACCCATACATATTTTGTGAACGGTTCCATCTGGTTCAATTTCGGATTTTAACGCATTCCAAGCTTTTATGGCAATTGGCTCGTATGCTTTTCTGTCGAGCCATCCGTAACTTACACCTCGAGCTATTGCCATGGTAAAAATGGCAGTGCCCGAAACTTCTTCTTTCGAATCGGTGCGGTTCAATACATTGTACCAAAACCCAGAAGGGGCTTGCAATTTTACAAGAGCTGTCACATGACGACGATAGTGCGCCAAAATTTCTTTGTAATACGGATTTGACTTAGGAAGCACTTTCAACACTTCGGTTGTAGCCCATATTCCCCAACCGTTTGCACGTGACCAATACGGTAATTTCACAGTTGGACGCTCGGAGTAATTGGCATGCATATATAAATTTGCACTTTTATCCCACACATGATTTCGAAATTCAAGTACTTGTTTAGCAGCATCATTCAAAAAGAAATCTTTTAATTTTTTATCAGTCACATAGTTCGAAGCTTGAATGAGAAAAGGAATTCCCATATACATATCGTCGACCCAAGTAGTATATTTGTAAGGAGTTGTTCGGGTGTAAATTGTTGAGCCAGGAAAGCGAAGTTGTTCGTCCTTGGCGTATTTAATAATTTTATCAATGTATTTTTGATAATCAGCTTTGTTTGCAAAATTAGCTTGTTTGCGAAGTCGATAGATAAAAGGGATAGCAGGTGCCAAGGTAAAATCAAGCAAAGGGGTATTCAATATCTGATAATTTGCCGATTTGAATTTATTGAGTATATTCACCTGATAATCAACAAAAGGAATACTATTGAGGTGAAAATCACAAAAGCTTGTAGCCCAATCGTCGTATTTTTTTTCATTCGTAACTTCAGCAAGTGTTTGCAATGCCCAAGCCATTCCGCCATTGTGGTAGTTCCAATTATAGTTGGTTCCCCAAAGCAAGGGATTGATTACATTGCCAACGACTTCAATTTTCGGAATTGTCCAAGTGATGGGTTGTTGGTCGATACCAGCATACATCTTGCCGAAAGTAATTTCAGCTCCAATTTGGCGTGCATTATCCAGCTGATTGCTGTTTGATTCAAAAGGTCCAATCACCAACCAATTAGATAGTTCGGCTACTTTTTTATCAACAAATTTAAGATGCGAAAGTCCAATATTGGGCTTCTGAGCAGTTTTTGAAGTTATTTCCCAACCATCGCCTGGCGTTTGAATGTAAAATTTCCATTCTTTTCCAAAAGTTGTCGATTCAACAAAAAGATTATTTGTTCCTTTGCTGAGATTCAAAGTCAATTTCTGGGGTAATATGATATCGCGTTCTTCCACATTTAATTGAATGCTTTTGGAATCAGATTTTTCATATACGAGTGCATTGTTCAACCAAATTTTACAGGCATCGTTATGTTCAATTTCTACTACGAAATTCTGAGTCGATTCGGAATAAATTTGCGTGTAAGCCAATGCAGAAGCGCTTTTTCCAAGTCCAAAAGTGCGACCAAAATCGATACATTCTAGCGCACTAAAATCAGAGTTTGCGGTGTTAATTTCAAGTTTATATTGAAATGGAGTTTCATTTATTAGTTTATTGCCAATTAACTTGACAATATCTAATGGTTGGTTGATAGAACTTACATCAGCTGCCTTTGTAAAATGCTGAAAAGACAGTGCTAGTAATAAAAGAGAAGGTATGAGTATTTTTTTCACGAAGGATGTATTGATTTAGTTTGTACGATTATGGGACGCACAAAAGCAACAAAATCCTTAAAGAAACAAGAAAGATAGGCACAAAAAAGGCTTCATACTACTGAAGCCTTTTTAATTATTGTTTTTCAATTATATACGTTTCATTATCTTGCTTGTATTTGAATTTTGCAACATCAGACAATACATCAAGTATCTTAGTAAGCGGTTCGTTCTGATTAAATTTCAGCGTGAATCGTTGTTTTGCAAGCATTTTATCATTAATTGTAATTTTTTGATTAAAAGCATTTCCAACTACAGCCAGTATTTCGGAGAGTGATTCATTTTCAAAACTATACTTGTGTGACTGCCAAGCCAATTGACGATCTACATTCTTAACTTTACGAATTTCAGCCTTATTACTGCCTTGTTGACGAATTGCCTCTTCACCTGGCACAAGCACTACTTCATTTTTATCAGCATTATCTGTGAATCTGATACTACCTTCCTTCAATAGGGTTTTAGTATAATTTTCATTATCATTGGCTCTAACAGAAAAAATAGTCCCTAAAACAGTTATTTTACCTAATTTTGTATTTACAGAAAATGGATGTTTTTTATCTTTAGTCACTTCAAAAAGTGCTTCACCATTCAATTCCACATTTCTGTTAGTTTTGAAATTGCGATGATAAGTAATTGCCGAAGAAGTTCTGAGCCAGATAATAGAACCATCGGGCATAGTTAAAGATTTAACTTCATTACTTGCATTTGCGAATACTAGTTGCTGATTATCAATATAATACTTAACACCAAAAATCCCTACAGTTAAGATTATAGCAATTGAAGCTGCATATCTTAAAAACCTTGAACTAAAAAATCCTTTGTGCTTATTAGCTTTTATCTCAATAATTGGGGAATTTTCAATCCTTTCCCTTATTTTTTCAAATGAAGCGTCCAAGTCAGCTTGCCCAATAACAATGTTGGGCTTGAACTTGACACTTCTAAGTTGTTCTTCAATAATTTCTTCTCTCTTTTTCATTTTTAATAAACTAAACAAATTTCAAATCTTTAAACCTTAAAAAAACTAATATACACCTTTTGCACTTATGACGTATATATTGCTTTTTTACCCTAAAAAAACAAATAGAAACTTACGAAAATAATCAAATGGTATATTTTTTTTAGTATATGTGTCAATTTTTTATAAGCAATTGACATCTGAGCTTCAACTGTTTTTCGAGAAAGACTTAGGATTTCAGCAATTTCATTGTAACTCAACTGATCATTGTTCATCATTTTGAAAATCTGCTTACACTTAGGAGGTAATTCATCAACTGCTTTTTGCAAATATTCCCTAAACTCTTTCATTTCCAGAGTTGGGAGCGTATTTGTGTCTACATCTGGAATTTCAATTTCGTATAGATTTGAATCTGTTTGTATGCGAATGCTGTTTTTACGAATTAAATCAATTGAATGATTTTTTGAACAAGTGTATAAATAAGACTTTATATTCCGTATGTCCTGTAAATCTTTACGTTTCTGCCAGATAGTAACAAACACATCGGAAATGACCTCCTCGCACAATTCTTTTTCTTTCAGATATGAAAAAACAAAATCGCACAGAAGCCTATAATGTAAACCATGTAGTGTTTGGAACGAGTTTATGTTATCATCTTCACAAACTTGTTTCCATAATTGCTGGCTTTGATTCTCAGTCATATTAATTTTCATCAAATTAGCTTGCAAAGCTACTGAATTGAAATCAAAACTCAAAATTGACACCAAAATTAAGTGTCAGCATGCCATAATTAAATCCAACATTACCTGGGGAAATATTCGCTTCCGCCCCTGGATTCCCATTAGAAACTTCTGGGTCACCATTTTTAAACTTTGAAATTGTAACTAAATTTTGTGCCTGAAAATAGATGCGAATAGAGTTGGAATACAGGGCTTTACTTATTCTCTCAGGCAGAGAATATCTGAAATCAACATTTCGCAATCGAATGTATGAACCATCCACTAAATAGCGTGTGCTTTCCCTATTTGCCATTTGCGAATTATAGAGTAATGGTGTCTGAATAGTTGGATTTTCAGTTGTCCAATGGTTTTGAATTGAAGCAAATTTATTTTGAAGATCATAAGTAGAAACATAACTTGCCTGACGCATACCGCTATGATACAGCCAATTGCCCGATTGAAAATAAATAAGAAACGACATTTCGATACTTTTATATTTAAATGTATTGGTTATTCCTCCAAACAACTTAGGGTAAGGCGATTTGTCATTTATTAAAACCCTATGTTTGTTATAGGTAGCAAAATCAATAAGTTCTGCATCGAGCAAATTTCCTGTTTTAACACGCGCATCTTCGGGACCTGTCATCTCATAAATCAACTCATGGCCATTAGTTGGATCGACACCTGCCCACATAGGTAAAAAATAAATAGCCAGCGGTTGGCCAACAACAACTCGGTTTACTCCTTTTTCGATATAATTTTGCTGATTGGACAACTGGAGCACCTTGGTTTGAAAATGTGAAATATTAAAATTAGTTTCCCACGAAAAAGCTCCGTTGATATTTTTCGTTAACACGCTGAAATCAAATCCTTTGTTTGTTAAAATGCCCGAATTGAGTGTCACATCCGAACTAAAATAACCTTGAAATGTACCTATATTGTAATTAATTAAAAGATCATTGTTTGTTTTAGAATACAAGTCGAGTGATACCTGTATACGATCGTTGAATAATGAGGTATTTATAGCCCAATTCAATTGTCTTTGTTTTTCCCATGAAACTGTTGGATTTCCAATATTGTTGAATACGAAACCCGCTCCATTAGCATATACTGCCCAGTTATAAGCTGTAGATTGAGCAGGAAAATTACCCATTTCGGCATTTCCAACAAATCCATAGCTTAGTTTAGTTTTAAGGTAATTAATTTGAGAAATCTCTTTTAAAAATGGTTCCTCACTTAGCATCCAACTCAATCCCAAACCGGGGAAAAAACCCCATCTGTTTGTTGGGTTAAAACGAGAAGTCCCATCAGCACGAGCATTTATCTCTGCAAACCATTTTTCTTTCAATGAATATTGTGCTCGTGTAAAAAATGACAAGAATCTATATCCATCCATTCCAGCCGATTGACGCGTGTAGACTTTCTCTGTATTGGCATTTGTAAGTTGAAAATAATTAGTAGGAAATCCCTCAAATCGTGATACGTTAAAATCGGAATTATACGTTTGTATATTGTTGCCAACCAACACTTTCAACTGATTACCCTCAACAAGATTGGGTTTATAGGTAAGCACATTATTTCCATTTAAACCGTAACTGAATGTGCGTGCATAGAGAATAACACCACTTTTGGTTTGGTCTATTGCTTCATCTTCGCGATAAAAATCTTTCGATTGATAATAACGGTATCGACGTGTTCCAAAGTTCAAACTCCAATCGGATTTGAACGTTAAATGCTTAAATGGTTTAATTTCGATAAAAGTGGTCAGAACGTCATTTATATCCACATTATCGTCCCATGTTTCGGTCATTTGATACAAAGGATTAGTTCCTTTTTTATCATTGACATTCCTTCTGTCAAACATAATTTCAGAATTCTCAGGAGAATATACAGGTAACAATGAAGAACGTAAAAATGCGCTTGTAGTTGAAGGATGAGTTGCATTATTGGCAAAATTAACGACCGCATTGTTCGAAAACCCAGCGTTCAACCAAGGCGTCAGAATGTAGTCGTTTTTAAATAACAGTGTTGCTCGTTCGTTCGATTTTCCTTGTATAAACTCTTTATTTTTACGGTAGGAGAAACTTAGCAAATATTTACTTTGTGATTGTCCGCCTTGCAACGATGCACGATAATTAGTAAAAAACATGGGCTGCGAAAGTACCTCTGACCAATCCTGTCCATTGGAATTTGCCTCTAAAAAGCCATTCAGCCAATTACGATTATAACCCAGAAAACCTGTATAGTCAGATGAAAATGGAAAATACTTTATCGGATTTCCGTCCGGCAATAATTTTCGTTCAGGATATTTATTGTAATAAGCATCATCCAACACCTTAAGCAGTGCTTTTCCTTTAAGTAAATTTGGTTTATTTACTATAAAATTAATGCCTGATGATGCGTTGAAGGTGAATTTAGTTGGAGAGTTGTAGGTGGAGTTACGAGTAGTAACCAACACGACACCATTTGCTGCCCGAGAGCCATAAATTGCAGCAGAAGCAGCATCTTTTAGCACTTCTATGGACTCGATATCAACTGGATTTAAATCTTTTAGAGCAATGGATTGTGGTACACCATCGACTACCACAAAAGGGCTGGACGATGAGTTTATTGATGAAACGCCTCTTATTCGGAGTTGATCATTATTTACATAAACTCCAGATGTTTGCCCTTGAAAACTAGCTGTCAAATCACCATTTACAGATTTCGACAACAATTCAGCATTCAAAGTTTCAACAGAGCCAGTTAGCTCAAGAGCATTTATTTTATCATAACCTATCACCACAAGGTCATTTAATAATACATTCTTATTCAGCAATACAATGTTTGATTTGAAGTTTTTTATGGGTATTTTTTTTTCGTAATATCCCATTAAGTAAAAAGTTACTACAGTATCAGCTGGGGAAGAATTAAAACTAAAATAGCCATTTTTATCAGTGATTGCTTTTATTATTCCAGAAGCATTGATTACTGAAACGCCTTCGATGACTTGTTGATTCTTATCTATTACAGTTCCCTTGATAACTTCATCAACCTTGCTGTTTTCTTGCTCTGAATTGTTCAGGACGCTCAAAAAGATGTAATAATCTGATATTTTATATTGAATTCCCGTTGAATTGAAAAGTTTATATAAGGTTTCTGCAATGGGTGAGGCTGTACTTTGAATCGAAAATAATTTGGTGTCGCTTACGTTTTCGTTATTGTAAAAAAACACATAATTCGTTTGCGATTCAATACTTTTTAGAATTGATTTTAAAGGTGCATTTTCAAAATTAATCGTTACGTTCTTATCTTTTGCTTGCGTAGTTGTAAATACAAAAAACAAGAGCAGAAAAATTATAAATAATTTCACTGTAGAATTGATAGATTTATATTTAGTTGAAAATGCAGCCATTTCTACTCTTATTTATTTAAAGCTGGATTAAATATATATTCATTTTGTGGTATAAGGCAATACAATCGATTTGCATTCCAAGCTAATACCTTTTCTGGAATCAAATTGTTTCTATTTCCTAGCGGAATAAATCCAGATTTATATGGCTCTGGCAAATAACTACCATAAGAAGAACCACTTAGAGAGGCTAAACGAAGATTATCCCAACGACGAACATTTTCGAAATACATCTCCCGCAAACGTTCTTCAATAATGAGTTTCATTAAATCCTCCTTGGGAACATTATTAGAAATAGCACTTAAACCTGCACGCTCTCTAATCAGATTTAATTCAATTACCGAATACGCAATTTTATTTAAATGTAAGTATATTTCAGCACGCATTAAGTGAAATTCGGAGGCGCGCAACCATAAAACATTTGAAGTGGGATATGCAGCTTTTAAGCTGGTCCATTGTCCGGCAGGTGATTCTTTTCCACTATTTTTAGTGATATAAATTAATTGTTTATACCGAATGTCTTTAGCTGTATCTCCATCCAGCCATTGCTCAACAAAGGTTCTATCCAAAACAACACGAAATTTACATTGGGTAATATCACCATTTTGCAAATTTTTGAAAGCTGTCCATTGAAAAATTGGCCAACGAGAAGTTAGGGTTGGCAGAAAAGCACTATTACCATGAAAAGCCATGATTATCTCTGAGCCATTTCCGGCTTGATAATTAGTGCTATTAGGTGTTTGGAAAATTTTAGAATAAGCATCTCCCGATACTAGCGGAAACTTAGAAGAAATACCGTTCTCATTTCCAAGCAATTCCTTTATTTGAGCCAATGCTTCGGTGAATTTATTTTGCTGAAAATAAACTTTTGCCAACATGGCAGTGGCAACATCCTTTTTGCAACGGAACTGATAGGCAGCCGGATGAATAAGTTTATTGTATTTTTCGGGCAACAACTGTTTTGCACTAAGCAAATCATTTTCTAGAAACTGATAAACCTCCGAAACTTTTTTTCGTGGCTCTGCCATATCATCAAAACTCAACACTGGTTTCCGACGATACAATGTAGATAATGAATCGATTGTAGTGGCATGATATTGACGTCCAACAAAAAAGTTGTTGTAAAACTCAACAGAAGCCCTCATAAGCATTGCTTCTCCCATTAAGCGAGTAGCATTGATTGAGTCATTTGCATTTTTCAGAATCGGCAATTTATTTTGTATAGATTGCAACACCAAATTCGAATTATTATTTACAAATGAGCCCCATTGTAAAATACCACCCGCTTGATAATCGTCTACATTGGAAAGATACTGTAGAAAGTAATTATCTCGTGTCAGACTATTAAAATCGGGCTGAATTATAGGATTAGTAGTAGGCATAATACAATCAGAACCGAGCAGTTCGTCAATTTGAATCAAACCATAATAAGTAGACGAACAAAAAACGCCATACGCACCATTTATAACAACATCCAAATCTTCTACACTATAAAGTAAGGAGGAAATATCTTGTGTGTTTTCATTTTTTATAGATGACAAAAAATCTTCGCAAGCTGATAATTGCAAAAGAAATATGAAAAGTACTAATTTAGAAATAAAATTATGAAATTTGCAAATTCGCATGACTTTGTGTTTAATAAATTCTGTCTAAGGTTTGCAAATATATATATATTTATTTTGAAATGAGTAGGAGCTATTAAAAAATACTTTATTGTTAGTGATTCAGATTAATTTTATTGGTTTTATATAATTATGATTGGATGCTTAGAAACACATATTAGAAGGAATTATCTTCAATTTTTGTTCAGAAAAACAAGAATAAGTAACTCTACTTTGATATAAATCTAGGGTCAGCATTAAACTCGGAGTTGGTCGATTTTAATAACCAAAATTCGGGATATACACTCAAATCTTTCGAAATTTTCAAACTACAAATTCTAGCATCCACATTGAAATCATAACTGAGATAGCCTAATTTACTATTCCGATCCCAACCGTAAAGTTTATTTGTGGTTTCAATGTCCAACAGAAGCGCTGGTGCTGGATTTCCAATTTTAATATATCCTGGCTTGCTATTCATATACAGATTATTATCAGAAAAGTTTCGTGTGTTTGCAAATTCAATGGCCTGCTTTTTACAATCAATAAAAACATTTCGTTCAACACGATGATCGCAGGTTATACCTCCACGCATATCAACTAATCGTTCGGCATTGAGATAAGCACCATAACCAGTGTTTTCAGCATCAATAATCAGGTTGTTTACAAAATTTATACTATCAGATCCATCGGTATAAAAAGCAGACCCTCCTGCCCCATACTCACCACTCAACCAATATTGAGAACGCATTTTATAAAAGATATTGTAATCCACCAAACAATTATTTCGGCTAACTTCAATATAAACGCCACCACGTGCAGTGGTTATTTCAGAAAATAAGTTGGAAGTAATACGGCAATTTTTATTGCTGTTATAGTCGAGCCATAAACCTGATGCATGAGTTATCTTCGAAAAAACATTACGACGAATCAAACAATTCTCAGCCTGATGAAATTTAATGCCTGCCGATTCAAAAGCATGCTCGGCATCGTGAAAACCAATTCTCTCAAACAAATTATCTTCGACCAACATGGATTTAGCTCTGTAACATTGCATACCAGAAATGCCGCAGTTACGAACAATATTTCTTCGAAAGACATGCTGTGCTATTTCTGATTGTTCTTTGGTGCCCCACGATTCATTGCCCATATCAATGCCCACACTGTTTGCCCATTCAAAAGCACAATCTTCCACAATCCAGTGATGACCACGTGATGTAGAAACCATACCACGCTGAGGAACGGGAAAACCATTGCCAGCATGACGAAATGTGATGCCTTTAAGCTGAATAAAGCCTAAACCATATTCTAGAGGAGCAAAAACCTGTTCAACATTTGTAAGTTCAATTTTGCAGTCTTTTGGCGATTTATCTTTTGGTAATTTGATATGAATTCGCAATCCGTTATGTTCTACCCAAAATGAAAAATCTGGTGCTTTGGATAATTCTGTTGGCGTGGCAACTTGATTTGCTTTGTTGTCATCAATAAAAATCAATCCACGCCGCTGAAAATAAGCTTTCATTTTAGCTTTTTTGTAATCTAGCCACTCAATATCATTGGGCAAGTTCAACATCCCAAATGGATTATAGCCTTTAAACCAATCAGGATTCAGATTGATTTGCCAAAAAAGAGAGGAAGAGTCGTTTATTTGACCCAATACATTTTCGTTAAATATCCAGCCTTTGCTAATTTCAAATAGCTCAGCAGGAGCGAGCACCGAGCCACATAAAACAACCGAATCGCCTTTCGCTGCTTCGTACGAAATCATTTTATTAGGAGCTGAGCCTCCGAATTTAGGGCTTACGCTTTCGCGATACAAGCCAGTATGGATAATAACACGCTCTCCGGGTTTAAGCAGTTGTGCTGCTTTATTTATTGTTTTAAAAGGATACAATTCTGAACCATCATTGTCATCAGAAGCATTTGATTGATTTTGAGCCACATGATATGTTCTGGTATAATTTGTTTTCTTCTCCCAAAAAGCAAAATCATTTCCATTGGCTAATTTATTATCCACAACAGTAGGATAAAACTGAGCACCATAGGAAAATGTACTCCAAAATAGAAAACTGAAAATAGCAAGTACTTTTCTCATAATATTAAATGTTTAAAGTGGCAGCATAAAATTTTATACTGCCACTTTTATAATGTACAAATTAAACTTTTGTAGTTTCTTAATAAATCACTAATTTTTTAGTCGTATTTCCAACTGATATAATATAGACTCCCTTTGTAATACCCGACGTAGAGATTGTTTTACTACCTGACACCACAGTTTTCAACAATAATCTAGCATTTATATCAGTAAGCGATAATGGCAAAGAGATATTCGTGAATGTTTCGATAGATATAGAATTAGAAACCGAATTTTGATAGATTTTGAAGTCTAAACTACCTATATTTGAAATTGAAGTAGTAGTTTCATACATAGGAGTCAATACAACATTTTTACCAGGAACAGAGAACGTAGTAGACATTTGAGTTGAATCGGCAATATATTTACCACCACCTTGCCAGTAACTGAAAGAAATGGCAGGTTTAGTTATATCTGCTGAAAGTGAAATTTTATCGCCTTCGGCATGTTGTACAGCTGCTGCACCATCAATCACCACATTGTATTTAGCAGGAGTAGTTCCACCAATCAATGCAAAGAAACCTGAGAACTGATCGAAGCCTGTATTCATAAATTCACTTTGAACTGGATTAACAGCGAAAATCTTAGATTGATTTGCTTTATCAGCTTCAGAACTATAATTTACGTCACCACCATACACAATACTCTTATCAGCATTTGAAAACTGGCGTACTGCAACAGCATTTCCTTGATTTCGCATTATCACCCTGTCCACCAATTCACGGTATTCCATTGTCGGATTCATAATACAAATAAATGCACCGCCAGTGTAGGCTAACTCAGGGAAACGATCTAAGGTAAGTGGAGCTCCATAAGCGGATGCTCCTGTAAAATAAACACGTCCATCAGTATCGGCAGTTACATTACCACCTTCTACATTAAATGTGTTACCATGTCCATTCGGTAGACGTGCTGTAAAACTCTGACCTTCGATATATGCTCCAGTAGCAACATTGATTCGACCAATAAAAGAGTGGAACTCAGTACCTACATTTGATAATGTGTGATAATTATCTCCGCCAACAAAACGTACCTTTTTCATAATATCGTATGGACTATATCGGAATGGGTGATTCCCTCCTGAACATTCGCCAGCAAAGTAAAGCAAACCATCTTGTCCAATGTCACAACGAGAAATACGTGAATCGGCCATATTATTCTCTGATCGATTCAACCAGTTTGGAGAAGCAATATCATTAATCCAGTTGTATCCGTTAAATTTCAAGACGCCACTAAAAGAGAATATTCTCAGACCAGGTATATCAACTGGTAAATAATTATTTGTATCGGGTAGTGCAGAAGCATATATATTCTTCCAACCGACTACTACTGCCGACTGAGATGCTTCGTCAATACAAACATCGTTGCTGTAATTCGAAGCTCCACCAAACGTTGACAATACATCACCGACAGGACTTAATATAATGTTAATTACATTATCCCATTTCTTACCAGCGAAATCAACACCTAAACGCGTAAGCAATACAACGTAACCAGTTTTTCCTGCGTCAATTCGATATACATTTTTCGAAAAAACTTTGTTATAAATCAATTGATCGGCTAATCTATTCAACTTAACCATTCCACTATTTCCTGCAGCCACATAAATATTATCGTTATCATCGGTCGATATATCTACTGCATAATTTCCTATTTTTGTAACTGAAAGCACTTTTTTTCCATCAGCAGACATACGTACCACCGCACCTCTTGAAGCTAAAGTAGCACCATTGAGCAAATGAAGTACAGCTCCATCAGGAATTACAGTTCCCCAATCGCAAGCAAGCACTACCACGCCATCCGACAATATCTCAGTACCATATACTTTGCCTGAATTAGCGTCACCACCAAGATAGGAAGAAGCTGAAATGTCATACACTTTGCGATCAGCATAATTTACAAACAAGGTATTTACTTTTTCGGTGGTTTTCCCTAAATTATCAGTAGCAATAGCTTTAATAGAATATACGCCAGGATAATTAGCTGTCCAGTTAAGTGTATATGGTGCTGTTGTAACTTCACCAATATTGATATTACCCGCATAAAATGTAACTTTAGAAATAGTTCCATCCGAATCGTATGCATTTGCAGTAAACATCACACTGGCATCTAAAGCCACTTCAGCAGCATTGATAGGTGCGGTAAAAGCAACAATTGGAGGCAAATTTGAATTTAATCCACCTAAACCAGAAACTGAAATATCATCAATCATCAATTCTGCAGCTGACGGATTCGTTTTTTCGCTACGAAATATAAACGAGTAGTTAGCAGCTGAGAGACATGGAATTGAAAGTGTATAGGTTGCAAAGCTCGTAGTAACAAAACTTGAAACATTACTCCAAACAGTATCAGCACCATTTACCAGACCGGCTTTTAGCGTATAAATATTAGCATTTGAGGATTTAGCACTTACTTTCACGGTATATGTTGAGGCAGAAAAATACAAGGGTGTTGCGTAACGTATAAAATTTTTATCGGTACTTTTTCTACGAAAGCATTTTGTTCCATTAACACCCATTGCACTTTTAATCATCCAATCATTTCCACCAGAATTGGTAGAAACAACCCAGTCACCTGAACCATCTTCAAAATTATCAGATATCAAAACGCCAGTAGTGGTGGCATTAGATGT
>JBBRHJ010000012.1:0-31533 GCA_038222885.1 Bacteroidales bacterium
AGGCAAATAATGCAAGTCCTACCACAATCATCAGTAAAACTCCTCTGCTTCTAATTTTTCCTAAAATAGCCATTTCTTTAAATTAAGATGTATTTTTTATATTTATTTGTTCAATTTGAGGGTGCGAATATACAAAAAAAAGCTGTTTATTTTGCAATAATTTCTTAAAATTAATTTGAAAGATATTTATACTGCTACAATACTGACAGTTAGCGTAATTGACATCAATTTGATTTATTTGATTTTAGAGTAGAATTTTAGAGATTTGTGATGATTTGGATATTATAAAAAAGATAGAACACAACAAAGTCGTTTTTTCTAAATAATCAAATTGAATAAATACAGACTATTTAGTTCTTTAAAATCTTATCTCAAATGAATTGTTATAAGTTCTGAAATATTTTTTTTATAATGATGCAGATTCTTTGGAATATATCTTTTATACAAACCGAGAACTTTTCAATGAGATTATCTATTAGAATACACCAAAGTTTGAATGGCATGAGGAGGAATTATTACATTAACTTTCTGACCTTTAATTCGCAATTGATAGTTTATTTTATCCTGCGTTTTATTCATCACCACTGTTGCAATTGTTCCATCAGGATTGATAAAAGAAGTAGTTAATAATGAACTTCGACTTGAACTAGAACTTACTCTTTTGGCATCTGGACGAATGAATTTTGAGAAGTGTCCGATATAATAATACGAAGGCGTGTAAATGAGATTTCCATGGGTTGTATTGGCATGTATAGGTGAGAAGCAGAAATTTCCAACATGGTTTGGGCCACCGGTCTGATCGAGAAGGATATTCCAGTCAGTCCAACCTACCGAACCAGCATTAAAATCCTTGATCATCGAAAGTCCATATCGTTCTGCATTGCCCCAATACTGGTATTTTAGTGAATCAAACCTTTCAACACAGCCTTCGGTAAATATTATATTTTTTTGAGGATAAGTATCCTGAACTATTTTAACATTATCGAATATTGGTTCACCACCTGACCAGTTTTCGTACCAGTGGAAACCTACACCCCAGGCATATTTCGAAGCTTCTGGGTCATCAAAAATAACATTGGCACGCTGTACAATTAAATCACGATTATGATCCCAAACTATAATCTTCTTGCCACCCAGCCCTTCTTTTTCTAAAGTTGGTCCTAAGTAGTTTTTCAAAAAATCACGTTCTTGTTCGGCTGTGTAAATACATGATTCCCAAGCTTGAACTGCCATTGGCTCGTTTTGCACGGTAATTCCCCACACAGGCATGCCTTCTTTTTCATAAGCTTTTATGAATTTTACATAGTAATTTGCCCACGATTGATAAAACTCTGGCAATAAACTTCCACCTTTAAGCATGTTTTTATTGGTTTTCATAAATGCAGGCGGACTCCATGGACTGGCATATAGTGTGAAAGGTTGCTGGGCAATCTTCATTACTTGCTTAATCATTGGAATGCGATATTGTAAATCGTGAGCTATGTTGAAACTTGTCAATTCTTTATCGCCTTCCTTCACATAAGTATAGCTCGCACTGCTAAAGTCGGAACTGTGAATCGTCGTTCTGAGTAAGTTATATCCAATTCCTTTTGAGTTATCATAATAGGCAGTCAATAATTCCTGTTGTTTTTCCTTGGAGAGTTTAGCAAAAACTTCTGCACTTGCATCGCTTATAGCTCCACCGATTCCCAAAAGGGTTTGAAATGTATGGGTTGGATCGACAAAAATACAAATTTCATTTTCTAATGGCTGTTTTACATTCGATAGTGTCAGGTTATTTGTTAACGAAAGCCTGTTTTTAGTATCACTAGCGGTAGTATATACTGAAATACTCGCACTGTTTCTCTGATTTTGTGCATACGATTTTGCGCACAGTCCGACTAAAATTACAATAAAACATAAAATAATACGACTCAAATTTACTCTATTCATTCTCAAAAGATTTAAATAATAGGATTCAACATAATAGAAACAATAACTTTATAAAAGTGGCTATCTCAAAAGCTATAATTACTTTTGGAACAGCCACTTTGATTAATCAAGAAGTTATTTTATTGACATTTTAGACGAACTACCATCAACTCTAATTATATACAATCCCGTTTGAAGTGTTTGTGAGCTGAATTTTCCAGTTGTTTTCACCGATTGAATGCTGCGACCTGAAATATCAAATAGCTCAACCGAATTCTGCACTCCATCAATCTGAATCATATGATTAGATGTAGTAATTGAATAATTATTGAAATCAATTGGATTCAGTCCATTGGGACCAACTACGGTAATTAAATCGGTAGAAGTTAAAATATTACTCGATCCAACATTACTTGCAGTAAGTTTTACAGTAAATTTACCACCCTTGGTGTAGGTGTGAATTGGATCTTGCACTGTACTTGTTCCTCCATCTCCAAAATCCCAGCTCCATGCAGTTGCATTGGTAGATAAATCGTAGAACTTAACTATAAGTGGAGCATTTCCTGAAACTGTTTCTGCATAAAAATCAGCTTTCACAGGTAATGATTCTTTCAAAGTAAGTTCATCGAGTAAAATTTCTCTTGCAACTGTTGCATTTGAACCCACTTTAAGAACAAAATAATACTTCCCATCAACAGTTGGTTTAAATGGTACAACAGTTGTTTGTTTACTTATCTGAATATCAGATAAAGTTGGAAGACCAGCCCAAGTATCTATACCAAAAATTCTCGGTCCCTGAGTTGGAGTATAATCGACACCACTAATAGGAATAACAGTACCAATATACCCTTCGCACCAAAAATCCGATATCCCTTTCACATCTTTAAAGAGGCCATCGAAAAGGTAAGTATAACCTGCCTTAAGCTCTATTTCCTGATATATTGCGGTATTAAATCCAGTCCCTGTAGTTTGAATACGAAGATTACCTCCTTGGCCACCCATTGGCTTATTTTCTGTATAGTTCCAGCTAAAAGTTGATACATCGGCAGGATTACATTTATTTAACGACCAGAAATTACCATTTTCCATATTTCCACCGTATAACATTTCGCCAGCAGGCAAAGTAGGTTTCGTATTTACTTTTACAAAATCAGTTTTTATTAATACTGAATCTCCTTTTTCGTTGATAGCAGTTAGTTTAACCGTATATACTCCAACTGCGGTGTAAGTGTGGTCTGGATTTTCAAGTGTACTGATAGCAGAACCATCGCCAAAATCCCATTTATAAGAATTTGCAAACTTAGAAGCATTGATAAATACTGTTTTTAATGTAGGGAAACCCACCGCATTGGTTGCTGTAAAAATAGCTTCAGGTTTTGTGCGCATAGGGGTCAACGAAAGTTCATCGATTCCAATTTTAAATCCTGGACCATCCCATGTACCTATTTTCAGCACAAAATAGTAATCGCCAGTAGTTTCAGGGGTAAATGGACTGTTTGAATTGGCGTGAATTTTAAAAGTACCATTCAGACCAGCTATCGCACTTCCTGCATTCCAAGCATCGAATTTAGCAATCATTTTACCTTCAGCACTTCCATAATCAGCACCACCACCCGCTGGTTTGGTGCCAATATAGACTTCAGTCCAAAAGTTTTTGAGATTAGCACTTAAATCGCGGAAAGCTCCGTCGAATAAATACACAGAATCACGACTTAAATGCACTTTTTGATAAATTGCATATTGAACACCGCCACCTGCTGCAGGACCTTCTACTAATAAGTATCCGCCTTTGCCAGCATTAGGTTTATTTTCAGTAGCATTCCATGTAGAAACTGGGTTATTACCTGCACCAGAATTCAGAAAATCTTCAGTCCAGCTATCTTTTGCTTCCATGTTGCCGTTTTTCAACAGTCCGCCTCCAGTTAGTATTGCCAAAGGAGTTACGTTAATATAGTCTGTTTCAACTTTCTGGTTTGATCCTATTTCGTTTGTTGCAGTAAGTTTAACAGTGTGTTTTCCAACACTTGCAAAGATGTGTGTAGGATTTTTTTCTGTACTTGTGCCACCATCACCAAATTCCCATGCCCAAGAAGTAGCCATTTTGGAATTATCATTAAATTTCACAGTCAATGGAGCAAATCCTGAACGAACATCAGCTTTAAAAGCAGCAACAGCTGCAATTCTATCACTTGTAAGTTTCAGTTCATCTACAACAATATCACAAGTTGCGGATTCTGCATCCCAAGTTGTTGAACCCATTTTCATTACAAAATAATAAACACCTGTAGTTGTAGGCATAAAATAGTTACAAGTAGCATTCAGTTTGAATGTCCCTTCTACCGCTGCAGCCGGATTGTCCCAAGCGCCATAATTAGCAATTCTTGTTCCTAATGCATCGCCATAATCCTCGCCAGTGACAGGGATTTTTCCAATAAAAACCTCACACCATGAACGTTCAAGTTTGATGTTTTTAAATGCTGCGTCGAAATTATAAATTGAATCGGCCGATAAAGTTACAGCTTGATAAATGCAAAACTGAGAGTTACCTGCTGTTGTTTTTGCAACCACATGTAAACCTCCACCCATTCCTGCAGCAGGGGTTGAAGCTGTATACCCCCAACCTACCGTAGGCAACATATCGGCTGCAGTATTTAGATAACTTACTTGCCAGGCTCCCTGACTTTCCATATTGCTGTTTGCAAGTTTATTCTTGCCAATGGCACTTGCTGTGAAGAAACCCACACAGCATAAGATTAAAAAAAAGACTTGTTTTTTCATGTGATTATTTTTATTGGATTTATAAAGTAAAAAGAATTATTCACCGTTTGGAAAAATAGAAATTGAACCTGGTACTGAGTAATTATTAAATTTATCGACTGTATACACTAAAACCTGATATCCTTTTATCTCCAAGTTAGTTAGCTTATAACTTTCTGTCAGTTTATCAAGCACAATGATTGAATCCTGTAATTTTATTGCATTTTTCACCGCAATTTTCCCTTTCGGATTTTTCCAAGATAAGGTTGCTTCCTTCAATCCTGAAACTACTTTCAGGTTGGTAACACGAGGAGAATATACTGGGACATTATCCAAGTATGCTTTGTAGTTTTCATCCATACTATCGCAGTTTGACAGCAGTAGAGCAATGAATAAAAAACTAATTATTTTGAGTGTCTTCATCATTTTTTTTATAATTGATTATCTAATCCATAAAGTGTTATTTCAGAACCACATACATTTGCTTCACTGCCATAATTCGACAATAAGCTGAATTTAAAGTATCTGAATGGCTGTGATATTGATTCGAGATTAAACTCATGTCCATCTATGGCTTCCTTGTATTTTAAAGGAGATATATTACCCGCAGCATCGCGTGGATCACCTATATCAAATGTACCCAATGGTATCCAGATTAATTTATCAGTGCTTACTGATATCTTGAACGACCTCATATTTTCTTCTTTGTAATAATAATATTCAGTACTTACTCCGTTCTGTTCAGGATTATGATATGCGAAAGCGCGTTGCCATACTACAAAACGATTAATCGACACAGTTTTATTTAAATCAATAACTATGTCCAATGGCCACTTTAACATCCCTCCATTATCAGCGTTATTGATAATAAAGTAGCTATTATCAGTATTCGACTCTTTGGTATCAATGATATCATCCCAGAAGCTAGCAATAGTTCCTTCCCATTTATCGCCATCTACCGATAAATTCTGTATCACTTTCCAAGTACTTTTATTAATTTTTTGTTCCAAAAGTGGCTTGTAAGTTCCTTTTTCTATCGCCTCTGTTTTATTACTATTAAAGTCCTCTACTGTTGCTGAAAATGTGTAATTTTCGGGTTCTAATCCACGTATCATTAAAGTAGGCGAACTTAAAGTAGAGGATAAAATACGTTCATAGATTTTACCTCCTTTACTGAAATTCAAATAAACAAAAACCGTTTTACAATCAGGATTATTCCACGTGACACTAACTCCACCTAATTGTGCTTTTAATTTGAGGCTTTGTTGAACAGTATATATGTAGGATTTCAAGGGAGTAAGCTCAATTTCAGTAGGTTCAGAATTATTATTACTTCTGTCAACTGCGTAAAGTCTAACCTTTTGGGGAGTTTCATCTTTAAATCCATCAATTTCAATGGAATCGCCATAATGACTAGTTACTTTAAAAACTTCTTTGCCCATTCCATTCACATACACAGCTTTCACATAGAGCAAGTCGTCATCAGAAGGTGCCTTGAAAGTTAACACAGCTCCTCCGTTAGTAGGTTTATAACTTACATCTGTTACCTTTCCGGGCGGTGTTACATCTACCACTTCCTCTTTACAGGCTGTGAAAAATGTGAAAAGCAATGCGCTCACAAACATTATTGTTGCGCGAATACCGAATATTTTAATTTGATTATTCATTGTATTTTATATTCTATTTATTAATAACTAATTACCAGCCTGGATTCTGAACTAAATTTGAATTTACTAACATCTCGCTGTATTTTATGGGCTGTAGGTAGTCGCGCGGAGTGATGAACGAACGCTGACCAACACTTTTCACTATGTAGAAAGTATTTGTACTTGTACCCTCTACACTCCAACCAGTTACAGGAGAGTTAAAGTACTTATCACCCTCTTTCCAACGACGAACATCAAAATTACGTTGCCCTTCAAATGCCAATTCTATGCGACGTTCCTGTTTAATAATTTCACGTAAGCCTTCAAGCGTTTTGTGTTTATTTACAGTTTTTGCAATAAGAGGATTCCCCCAAGCCTCTTCCAAAGTGGGAACCCCTGACCGAATGCGAATTTTATTAAGTGCATCATAAACCTTCTGATCAGGTCCGTAGTATTCATTATAGGCTTCAGCATAATTCAGGTACAATTCGGCCAAACGAATGATTGGCCACGGATATGTTACAAGTTTATTAAATGCATCGCCCTCAGAGTCGGGATGACATACTTTTTTTAAAATATATCCCGTTATAACATAGTCATTTGAATTGCCACGCCGACCGTGTATTTCTCCCTTCTTCATTAATAATTCCCATTTCTTACCCCAAGTGCGATAGATCCCTTTATCAAAACCTATTGAAGCATAAAAGCGAGGTTCACGCCCCAGATGCAGATTAGGAATAACAACGGTACTGCCCATTATTGCATGATATTTATCAGCAGCTGTAACACGCGATAAACTGTAGCGATTCGTATAATTAAATGTGATGTCTTCATCAATAGGCAAACCATTTTTTGTATAATAAGCCTCAGCAGCCTGAATGGTTGGAGAAACCCATTGCCATGCAGCTGCTTGTGTCGATGCATCGGGATTTATCATCATCGAAGCGGCTTGAAACGACCACCACTGACCATTCCCAACAGGATTGGAATTTCCCCAGATTAATTCTGAATTCCAACGTTCAGTAAACATATATCTGTAGTTGTAGAGCGCTTTGACTTCTGGTTGCTTAATATCCAAGGTGTCAAAAGTGGGAACAACGCCATTGAATACATACATTTTTACGTTATTCGATGCTGCAAACTGTAGGGCGAATTCAGAAGCATCAAGGGCTTTCTTCCATTTCTCTTTATTGTAAACTGTGTTGAATAATTTTACACCAGTTTTATCTTTAAAAGTATCGTAAAAGGCAGCATTACCATTGAACAAAGGACTTGCAGCATAAAGTAAAACACGCGATTTAATTGAATATGCAATCAATTTATCTATTCTACCAAAGTCGTTGGACGATGTTATGCGGGTTGGCAAATTTGCAATTGATTTGTCAATGGTTGAAACAATGTAGTCAATCACCTCATCCACTGGCCTTCTATTGATACGAACTTCATCGACACCCGCTGTTATAGGCAAATTTACATCAACAATAGGAATTGGTCCATATTGACGAAAAAGTAAGAAATGATAGTAAGCTTTCAGAAAAATAGCTTCCGATTTCCAAGTCGCCTTTTCTTCCACTTTCATATCTTTTACCAAATCAATATTCTCGATAAAAATATTACAAGCTCTAATCGCCTTAAAAAGGGATTCTTGAGTTCTGCCAATGGGATATGTGTCGTGCCATAAACCCATAATAGGATTATCAACTGACTGTTTTCCTCGCATCAATTCTACTCCCGGAGTTTCTTTTGCAATAGGCGTGGTTAACTCGTCGGAAGCAAACGCATAAGTCGAATAAACGCCATCATCCTGAGGCAAGTAGTGATAACAGGTTGCTAATGCTCTATAAGCAGCTTCTTTACGCTCAAACATTAACTCTATTTCCTGAGCTTTGTCTGGTACAATATCTAAATAATCTGAGCAACTACTCAGTCCTATGTTTGTGATGATTACCAATAGAATAAATATATTCTTCATTTTGTACATTTTCATTTGAAGTATTAGAAATTAAAATTTAAACCAATATTGAAAATCCGCTGAGTAGGATATCCTAAGCCACTACCTCCCATTTCTGGATCCCATAACTTGAATTTACTGAACACAAACAGATTAGTGCCTGATGCATAAATACGAGCCTTTTCTACATTTATTTTTTTCAGAAATTTCTCAGGTAATGAGTAACCTAATTCAACACTTTTCAGCCGAAGAAAGCTTCCATCGCGCAACCACCAAGTAGAGGGCTTTTCGTTATTTGCAACAGAGTTGACCGACATGCGTGGCCAAAAAGCATTAGGATTTGGGTTCTCGTCCGACCAATGATTGTTAGCAATAATTTGTAATGCATTACGCTCTTTTACAAAAGGTGAAATAGATGTAGGATTAATAAAAAATGAAGAGCGACCTGAACCTTGAAAGAAAAATGAAAAGTCAATATCTTTGTAGCCCATTGAGGCACCAAAACCATAAACTATCTCAGGCACTGTTGGGTAGCCGATTGGAACCATATCTGAATCATCAATCTTTCCATCGGCATTAATGTCTACATATTTTATGTCGCCAGCCATATAACTACCAATTTGGTTGTATTGTACTGGTGAATTTAGAACATCTAATTCGTCGATAAACAATCTTTCAGCCACCAATCCCCGAGGTTGATTCATAGGTTGACCGATATTGCTCATATAAGCGTAAGGATACTGTGGTTCCCCATTTTCCACTATCTTATTAGTGGCATAAGTAAAATTCACACGAGAAGTCATCCACAGATTTTTGTTGAAACTCACTTTATAATCGATAGAGCCATCAATACCATGCGACTGAGCTTTACCGATATTACTTGCAATAGGAGCTGTAAGTCCCAATGAGTTAGGAATATAGTCGCGCCACATATAAATATTTTTTCTATTCTCCCTGAAATAATCAATTTGAATATTGGCATCACCAAACAACCCAAGTTCAATTCCGAGATTCGTTTTCTCAGCAATTTCCCAAGTTACCAAAGGATTGGCATAGCTATTAATGTTATATCCATTGTATCTGTTCGTAAAATCTTCGCCCCATGCGTGTCCTTTGTCCCAATCGTTAAGATTTACAGACGAGAGATAATAAAAACGATTGCTCGAAATTGCATCATTTCCAACCAGACCATAAGTTGCCTTCAGTTTAAGATTTGAAATTATTTTTTTTATTCCGTCAGTGAAGAATTTCTCATTCGATACCACCCAACCTAAACCAGCCGAAGGGAAAAAGCCAAACCGATTTTGTTTAGAAAACTTTTCAGAGCCATTAAATCCAAAGTTCAACTCTAAAAAATATCTTGAATCGTATGCGTAAGTTGTTCGACCTGAAATTCCCATATTCCTATAAGGCAAAGACGAATACACATCATTACTTGCATCGGTTAGCAACTCGCGGGCATATCCAACCAATAAAGCGCCCACCTCATGTTTTTTATCAAATAAACGATTGTACTGAGCAACTCCTTCAAAATAAAAGCTATTAGATGCTGATTTATGATTAGTTCCAGTGGTGAGATACTCCGTACCTTCACTAATTTGCTCCACACTGTGAATTACACCAGTTTCTCCATCCACTTCCTTGATTCCATAATAAAACGGATTAAAGCCTCTGGCCACTTCGCTTAAACTATAAGAATTAAGAGAAGCCATTCCACGTATTTTTAACCCCTTGGTAATCTTACTCAAATCTTGTTCGAGTTGAAATTGTGCAGTGGTGGTAGATGTAAACCGATCTTTGTATCCACGAACCATTTCGGCATAAGGATTCGGATAGCCACCATTACCTTTGTTGCCAAATAGTACGTGATTTACAAACTGTGTGCTTTCGTCTTTATCGTAATACTTGGGAAAATTAACAGGATTGGCCTGCATTACCATTGAAAATATATTGCCTGCATCATTTTGAGGTCCATTATATCGGTCGATAAGTGAATAAAACTTTACCATGGCTTTGGTTGATTTGGTCAGGTTAACATCAATATTGGCACGTAGATTATAGCGTTTAATATCAATATTATTATTGAAATTATTCATTTTATCTACTTTCAACAGTCCTTTTTCATCCGTAAAAGAAACAGATAAATAGTATTGAGCAACCTCGCCACCACCACTGACACTCATATTTGCTTTTTGATTCTGTACAGTAGAGTTGAAAAGTTCGCTATACCAATCAATATTGGGATAAATTTTCGAGTCCAATCCATTTCTTGTCCCTTCAATTTTATCTTTTGAATAATACAGTAAGGCCTCAGGATCGCGGGTTCTTAAAGCTTTATTGTACAACTCCATATAATCTACGCCACCCAGAAATTTATTGGTCATAGTTGGCGAAGTCAAGGAATTTTCAACTCGAACACTAATGCTGGCCTTTCCTTTTTTACCAGATTTGGTAGTTACCAATATTACTCCATTTGCACCTCGAGCACCGTATAAAGCAGTGGCTGTAGCATCTTTCATAATAGAAAAACTAGCAATATTGTCTGGCTCCATACGTGCTAAATCTGTAGTTGTTACCTCTAACCCATCAATCAAAATCAAAGGACTATTGGCATAACCAAATGAAGTGACACCACGAATAAAAAACTCTGCATTGTCCTGACCTGGCTCTCCTGAACGCTGATATGAGATAATGCCTGCAATTTTACCAGCAAGAGCATTAGTTAAATTTGTAGGGGCAATTTTTAATTCAGCAGGATTCAATGTGTTGATTGATCCTATCACACTGTTTTTTTTCTGCGTCTGGAATGCAACCACCTGAACCTCTTCAAGGGCACTTGACGATTCAAGTAAAACTACATTGATTATTGTTTGAGTACCAACTTTATAAACTTGGCTGTTATAACCGATATAAGTAAAGCGTAAAGAATCCTTTTCATTCAGATTCGCAATTGCAAATTTCCCATCAATCGATGTGATAGTCCCATTTAATGAACCAACTTTTAATACAGTTACACCTGGTAAAGGAGTTCCCTCTTTATCAACAACTTGTCCTTTCAATAATACTCCTTGGGCAGATATTGATGATGTGAACAATAGCATAGTAAATAACAATAATAAAATTATGTGATTTCGTTTCATCTTTTCTATAGTGAATTTAATATTAACTTATTTTGAATTCTAAATGTGTCCTCTTTGAGTATTATCATAGTACTTCTATCTTCTTGGTACTAATTTGTTGGGCATCTGAAATTTTTACAATATATATACCTCGCTGTAAGCCAATTATGTCAACTTTTTCAATGCTTAAAGAAGAAAAAATAGACCCCATGAGCTGTCCTTGTAAATCAAACAACTCTATATTCCTTTTTTTTTGATCTTTAAATTGTAAGAAAAATGAATTCTTTGCAGGATTAGGATATAATGAAATATTGGAAACATGAGGTGAGTCAACAGCCGTTAGCTGAGCGAATTGAATCCAGTTTAAATTAAAACCATCGGTACGTGACAATAATCGGATGATGTTTTTACCCGCTTTAAGTACTACTGTGGTAGATTGGGTCTGCCAGTTTTGCCAACCGCCAGTATTACTGAATTGCATTGTTCTAAGTGGAGCCATATTGCCATTTTGGTCAGATAAAACGGCTATTTGAGCTGAGGATGCATTGACAGAAATACGAAAATCCAATTTATATGTTCCGCTATTTTCGACGTAAACGTAAAAATCGAGGTACTTGTCTACAGCAGCGTAGGCTGCATTTGTTCCGTTTCCAATATCGTTACATGTTTCAAAGCTGAATCCATTGTTAAAAGTAAAATCCTCAGCTTCTATTTTGCCAGGAATAGTTTTGTGAGAGTAAATAAGGTTTTTTATTTCCTGATTCTGAAAAGGACTAAGCGTTTGTGTGCCACTGCTACATACATTGGATGTATAATTTGCTGACAAAACGCTTGTATTTAGAATCAGATCAGCAAGTTGTATTTCAACGTTAGTATTATCTGCAGTAGAAACAAAAGTTGAAAGTATTGTAGCGTCCTTTCCGTCAATCTTCACTAAGAATGGATTTTCAATCAGTGTATCAATTTTTTTGTTGAATTTTAAAGTAATCTGATTAGCCCACTTTGCAGTCTCAGCAGACAGCAATTCGAAAGTTGTGTTTTCAATCGATTTAGGATTTTTGAATTGGAAATAGTTTAGGTTCAATCCACCAGTTTCGAAAACTAATTTTACTTTTACACTTCCTGCTGGAATAATGACATTGGTTATTGCTCCTGTTCTCCATGAACTCCAACCACCTGAGGGTGCGAGCGAGAAAGTTTTTGAGGCTCTTTTTCCATTTACTTCTACATAAACCTTGGTTGTAATCTCGCTAGCATAACGAAGTAGAATATTGTAAGTCATTGGTTCAGCTGATTGGATAGTATATTGCATCCACTCACCGTCATCTATCCAACCCACATGATAACCGTTAGTTACTTCATCAGAGCAACTTTCAATATCCACACCATCATTTCTATAATTATAGCCATTATTCCAGGCTGTATAATTTCCATTATTGCTTAAATGATAATTAGCATCCACCTTATCTGAATAGGCATAGCCTGCTCGTCCAAAATCATAATTCACTGCAAATACAGTACTTACGGTCGTAACCGTTTTATATGGCTTTGTTACATTGGTTTGTGGCTGACGAATCATAGCATCGATTACGTCGTGTTGAATGATGCAGTTTTCAAACCTGTGATTATTGGCGAAAGTCATAACTGCCTGAAATGCTTTCTCAACGGTCGGTTTGGCTCCACTTCCTTTCCAATAATTGATTAAGTCAACATAATCATTGTTGGTATTAACCCGTAATATATTATTTATTCCAGTTTTTTTGACTGGCCAAAACGACCAAC
This sequence comes from Bacteroidales bacterium, assembly GCA_038222885.1. Classification (GTDB taxonomy): domain Bacteria; phylum Bacteroidota; class Bacteroidia; order Bacteroidales; family Paludibacteraceae; genus Paludibacter. Next base: position 13,167 of record JBBRHJ010000012.1, read on the forward strand.
CTATATTGTTTTTTTCTGCTAGCTCAATACAATCGGTAAACCAAGTATTTGAATTTTCGCCCGTTTCTCCAAGCCATATTGGACGGTTTGTACTATTACGTAAATCAAGCATCCATTTAATTGAATTTTCATCATTCACTGTCCAGTATTTGTGGAAACTATAAGCCATATTTGCATCCCATGCTGGAGTCAGCCCCGAAAAATCATTTGCAAACCAGTTTCCTTCAATTACAATCATGTGATTTGAATCAACTTCACGGATAGCATTTGTAAGCCGTCCATACAAAGCACGTAACTGAGAATTATTCCCTTCTGGAAATGCATAATTGGTTTCATTCAACAAGTCGTAGCCTGCTATCCACTGGTTGGTGGCATACCTTTCAGCAATTTTTCGCCAGAGGGCTACAAGTTTTGTTTTGTTCAACTCACTTTTCCATAGTAAGGGCTTAGATGGATCATAATCAGAAATAGACGCATTTTCTCCTTGACCTCCAGGAGCACCATGCATATCAAGCATTACATACATTTTATTGGCTGCACACCAAGCCATTAGGCTATCTAAACGAGCGAAACCACTTTCGAGCCAAGTATTTGTTCCAGCTAAAGGTTCATCCTCGATTGGAAGTGTGAACAGTTTATAATGTAGAGCAGGACGAACGCTATTGAATCCCCAACGAGCCATCGAATCTACATCTATTTTGCGAAAATGATTATCGAGCCAAGCTTTATAAAACTGATCTGTCTTTTCAATGCCAATTGTTTCGGTAAGTTTTTTCTTGAATTCCCATTGAGTGCCTGCTACATCTGCTGTTTGCATCATATAGCCTTCTTGTAGCATCCAGTTTCCAATGCCAATGCTTCGGAGAATAAGGTTATTTCCTTGTGGGTCTACAATCTGTTTGCCTGAGGCACGCACATATCCATTTTGGGCATGAAGTATAAAAGGGAGAAATAGTAATAGAATGAGGTAGATTTTTTTCATCATAGTATTAGGATGTATTCGTGTGATTTTGACTCAACAAAAATATGTCATAATAGATATGTTAGATTTCACTGTAATTTATAAAGTAGGTTGGATTTAGCACAAAACAGACGCAACATTCTGTTTATGTGCGTATTGCGTAAGTACAATAAGAGTTTAAAAGTAGTATGGGTAGTAGAGGTTTTAGTGCATAAGTTGAATCCAAGGAGGGATATTTACATCCAACTTATTTTATTCTTATCTCTAATTTATTAGAGTTGGAAATATAATACCAACTGTACATTTAAAATAGTCCAATCTATTTTAAATGTCTACTGTTGTTAATGCCGATGCTTGCAAACAAATAGTACAATTAGACGAAGTCGACATTGGACTATATTGTTTGTGCAATCGGTATAATACAGTATTTTGTGCAGATTTCAGTATTTGTTTTTTTGCACAACAAATACATAACAACTAAAATTTAGTTGCGGAAGAGGTTAAATGACAAATTTATGGTTGAATTTTTCGCTTATAAAAAATAGCTATAACGATTTTGATAATATCTGAATTATAACAGATATAAATACTCATTATCAACGTATTTGAAGTATTTTAATGTCAAATTCTTCTTTTTGAAGGTAAGTTCTATTTTTTGTTTTAGTGCGGTAATTATAAACTGTGGTTAATGAATATCGTAAAAATTGTGATATTTTATTTCCATCACTAATTCCAAGACGCATGAGAGCAATGATACGTAATTCTGGATTCAGCGTTACTCCTTTTTTTAGTGTAAACTTATCATTCTCATTTAACAACTCGTTTACATTATCTACAAAATCGGGAAATAATTGCAAGAAAGCATTATCGAAGTTTAGGTATAATTCTTTAAACTCATCATCCATAATATCCTGAGATTGAGTCATTGTTTTTGCATCCTTTATATTCCCATCCTTGATTTTATTATGTACTTTTTTACGAAAATCATCAATCTTATTGATATAAACAGAACAAAGTTCAATAAATCGACCAATATAAACTTCTTTAATCTTGTTTGATTCGGATAATTCTTTGTTTGTGGCAAATATAATTTCATTTACCGCAGTTAATTCATCGTTAAGTTTATTCAGTTCGGAATTTAAAATAAAAAGATCTTCATTTGCAATTTGCAAATTATTTTTCGCAATAGATAGTTTTTTAATTTGCTTATAAATAATAAGAAGCATAATAGCAAGTAGAACAGACAAAGAACTAATCCACATCAAATAATTCTGTAATTTTGACTTTTGGCTTTCAATTTTGGCTTGGTAAGTTTTATCAATCAAGGATAGTATTGTTGAACTTTGCAGACTCCTTAGCTTTGCATTGTAAAACATTGTAGCACTCCATGAGAAGCGAATATATTTATAAGCTCTTTCAATATTCCCTTCGTCATAAAGTATCTCGGCTAACATCATCAATGATGCTTGATCTTTAATTGCCGACTTAATATCTGCAATAGCAGAAAGTGTAAGAAAATACTTCTGATTCTCCATGTCACCCATCCATCTATATATCAGCGCTCTGCGGAAAGTTACAGAGGCATATTCTGGTGTGCCGAGTTGTGCTTTTGAAAGAGAAATATCATTTAGTTTTAAAGCCTCCGTGTAGTTGTAAGCATTTCGGGTACTATCTTCTTTTAATTCTAGAAACAAAGGGTTATTTGGACTCAGGATTTTCTTAAATGCACTTAGTTTTGCATCAAACACTTTCCAGTAGCTTTGTGACTTTTTCTTATCCTGCGAATAGAATGCGAGTTCGCCATATACTTTAAGGTGAGTTTTATAATAGTCAATTAATAGAGAATCAGGAAGCTTAGTTTGGTCAATACTCTCTAACAAATCGGACGCTTCTTTATATAATCCTATTGAACCCAGTAAGTAGGCAAGTCCAAGTTTGCTTTCATATTCCTTAGTTGCGTCACGCAGTCGAAGTGCAATCTCAATATTATTGTTTTTATATAATATCGCAGAATCACAAATATAGGGTTTATATTCTTTGAATATCAACGAGTTCAACTGATACGCTGCAACTGAGTTTGGCTCTACTTGTTTTAATTTCTCTTTGTAATTTTGAATGCGGATTTCCCGTTGCTTTGTGTATAAGTCGGAATTTGATATTGTGCTGTCAAGCCTTAATAAAAGTGATGAAAAATCTTCCTGAGAAAATAACAAACTTGATGACAGTGAAAATACCAAGAGGAATATATTTGTCTTTAAAGGCATGGGGGTTGATTTCGGTTTTAGATCAGTTAATTTCGTTTCAAAAAATTCTAATCACTTAAATAGAATTATGAGTCCTCAATAAAAAGTAGCAGTAGTATTTCAGCATACTCGCCAAACAACAATCTGATTATGAGAGGATTTAACAGGTATAAATAATAAGATTATAACATTATAAAAACCAAAGATATAACAATATTCTTAGTAATTGAAAAAAATAACTAATTTTAAGTGGTTTGGTTATAAAAGGATTTCTGTCCATCAAAATAGTAAAAAAAGGGTCGCCCATTTTCACAGCTCAACCCTTTAAGTAAAAAAACGGAAAACAACTTTTCGTGAATTACAGGTTTAGTAATATTTCATGTGGAAGCGTATTTTTTGAAACTACATTTCGGGCATTGTAGGCATTTCAGATATTGTAATGTCCGATGGGATTTTGAATTTATCGGACGGAATAGAGATGTTTTCTTCAAATTTTGTAGCCTCCATCGAGTAGTAATTGTTAGTCATTTTCAAAGGTATTCCTTTATAATACCAAGCTTTAGTTGCTCTTCCTTCGTCAATCATCTCAACAACGATACAATTCCGTCCCAAAAATTCTTCATTTCGTATTACTTTTCCGCCTTCTTTTTCAATCATTTGGCGGAAAGTCTGCTCATCATCCGATTTTATCATTTCGGTAGGATCATCTTCTGACTCTCCACTTTTTGATTTCATCGCAGTTTTGGTTGTTAAGTCAACAAAATAGCTCCACTCTCCATCGTCAATAACTAATGATTTAGTAAGCTGTTTTGTGCCTCCTATCATGGTTTCAGAACTTGACTCCATGGCAAAACGATCGTTCTTAACATCTATCCATTGTGTCATCGTAGAAGTACTTTTTATTCCTTCTTCGCTCATTACCATCTTATATTCAACAACATAAGCTTTCATCGAAATCATTTCTTGGGCAATGTCTTTTGCTTTTGCATCAGCGTTTGCTGTCGAAGGTTTACTGTTGCATGAACCAAAAGTCAATGCAATAATTAATGCCAGAAATAGAAATGTCTTAATTTTTTTCATTTGTGTGGATTATTTAGTTAATATTTAATTCTAAAACTTCTTGTTAGTATTTTATTATAATCTCTTTAATCATTCCTTCAAAGAAGCCAGCAGTAACTTCTTGAATAATTTCGGCATTATGTTTTGCCTTAGCCTCTTTTATTTCTGCTTCGGTTGATTTTCGTAATGTCATTTTTCTGGTAGTGGTTGAAGTGTGTGGGCGATTATAGTTATCAAATAATGTAATATTACTCAGACCACCATTACTTATTCTGCCTAATTGTCCCAAATCTACGTTTCCACTCTTTCCCAATTTTTTATACATGCTAACTCCATCATCGTTAGCTTTCCCAAAATTGTCTATTTGTTTATCTACATGTCGAACAATTTTGTCTGTAAGAGACATTGTAGTACCATTGGCTACATCTATTAATTCTTTCAATGTAAAAGTCCTAGTTTTAGTTTTTTCTAGGAATTTTCCATCTGACATTTCCAATTCTTTATCAAGTTTCGGATTCAGATTTGCGACTAGCGCTTGAATTTTTTTGAACTTAGATTTTAGCTCAGTATCTTTAATGTCATAGGACTCAACATCTGTTGGAGCTGAGGGCTCATCAAACATTGGAATAATACTGAAAACATCAGTCAGCAAATAATTTCGATTATTATTCTTTTCACTATTTATTTCAAAAATGTAGGGAACACTCTTTTGTGGGACTCCTTGCTCTGTCCATGATTTAACTACATTTTCAAAACCATCTTTTTCAGCTGAAAATTCTGGTACTTGGTAATCAACCTTGTTTTGGTATGACGATTCAATTGGGAAATCATAGATGCCTTTTAAAATTTCAGAACCACCTTTTGTTGCAACTAATTCTATGTTCGATATTTTCCATACAACTTTTGTTTTCGCTACTTCTTTTACTTGACCAGTACCACTATTGCCATATTCTCCAACTGAAAATGATTCAAGATTATCTACTTTTGAATAATCGGTTTCTAAGGTAAAATAATACTCGCTACCACCTCCAATAATACATTCGTAAGTTGCATCCACTCCTTTGCCATTGCAATTACAAACTTCTACAACTGTATTTTTAGGTTGACCCAGCACAAAAACATCATACACGCCACTTGCTACATCCTCAAAAATAAATTTTTCGTCAAATGTAACATCTTCGTAATAGCTATCTGACTTTTCCCTATCAGAGAACCACCATTCTTTTGATTGTAGCCTTACAATACGTTTCTTATTATCTCTGATTGGTCTGTTTGAAGCATCGAGAATCACTCCTTTTACAGTATTGTGAAGACTGAAATCTGTTTTGATATCTTTCTTAGTTTCCTTTGATGCATGAGCACTTTTTACATTATCCCAACTCAAACTGCCTTCCACATCGACCAGTACTTCTTTATCTTTATCTTGAATAATATCTTCAAATCGTACTGTGCAACCCCTGAATCTTACTGAAGGATAATAATGCCCCGGTGATCTATCTTGTATCTGAAAATCACTTTGTCTAGTGTTCCCAACTCTATGCCAATCCTCTTTTTTATCATAACCTGTGTTGGCTTCATCGTTGCCTGGACCTAATCTTCGGTAATTTACACCTGCTTTTTTTTCGTGAGGTAAGGTCGGAAAAACAGTTTCGCTCCAATCTTTCTCACCGCCATTATATTTCAAATCTCCTAATATGGAACCATCTCTTGGAGGTGCCACCATATATATTGCCGAAATTTGAACTGCAACCAAAGTGATATTTCCACCTGTACTTATTTTTAGATTGTGATTCTCAGAACTTACATCATAACCAATTTCGGGGGTTGTATCTGGCGACACACCAACTGTAATGAAAATTACATCTGAACTCGGAGCAATTTTTATTTCCTTATTCATAGTAAATGTACTGAACAATTGATTTTGAAGTACTTCGTCATTCACAATACTCATCACCTTTTCTTTATCAAGAGGATATAATTTAGCACCTCCAAAAGACACTTTTACGGTCAAGGAAAAACCATAAGGATCAGCATCATGTAAACCATTACCTGCATTTTGAATTGCTATTCGTATTTTTTCATAGATAGCTGAGTCATCGGCACTGACATTGTGCGTAAATAAGCATAAAAGGATAGCAAGGATAATTTTTTTCATACAATTTATTTTAAAATTACAATCTAAACAAGAGAGAAAGATTCCAAAAATGTCACTCTTTCTAATCTGCTTTGTTGGTATAATATAGCTCAGTACATAGTTTCTACACTGCAATCATAGTTTCACTAAATCTATGTTGTCTTCGGCAGAGTTCAAATATTATTCTTGCTCTGTATCTTACAATTTTACAAATTATTTTCACTGATTTGTGCTGTCTTCGGCATAGCTCAAAACTTCGTTTTGGCTCTGCTCTCACATGCGCACAAATTCAACCCTGCGGTTTTGTGCCTTTGCTTCTGGTGTGTTGTTTGCAGTCATTGGTTTGCTTTCGCCATGTCCAGTACTGATGAGGCGCGATTGATCAATTCCCAATTTAACCATTACGTCAAGCACTGCTTTGGCTCTGGCTTCGGATAGTTTTTGATTTGGAATGGCTTCTCCATCGCTATCTGTATGTCCTTCTACTGAAAAGCTAAGTTCAGGATGATCGGTCATCATTTTTAGTACATAATTGATAGTTCCCATCGATTCAGGTTTGATAGTAGCTTTGTTTACATCGAACTTGATACCAGTTGTTACGAATTTCCCGTCGGTCAGGAATTTATCGTACAATGGCACAGCACCTTTGGCAATACGAATATTTTTGATATAGCCTTTGGTTGATCCGCTCGGATTTTGGTAACCGATGGTTATTCCGGTTGGGTTGTAACCAAGATTTGGGATATTCAATATACGTGCATCGTCTAAATAAAGTTTCATTGCCCTTGTATTGAATGAAATAGCCACGTGTCGCCATTTTGGGGTTTTGTCGATATTTGAATCCGAACAACCAGGATAATACTTGGTACTGATATCTTGTTTGTATTCAGCTCCATTTTTTGATACACGCAGCCATTTGTTTGCAATAGAGAAAGTTTTATCCAGATTATTTTGATTCTTATAATCAGCAAGATATATATTATAATTATTTGATTTCTCTTCAAAGTAGGCATCAAATTCAATGCTAAATTCTTCTGGTAAGTAATCAGAAGAACTGTTTTTTAGCAATGGTATTATTCCACCACCCCCATTCATGTTGCATTTCATGAAATATATCACATTTTGATTATCGAAATTGGCATTTTCAATACTTCCCTGAACCAAGTCCCATTTCGATGGAAATTCACCACTTTGTTCGCCGTCCAAGTTATCTTCAAAAATGATTTCGGAGCCAGGAACAAAATCGTATTTATTCCATACCAATGTTGGGGCAGAAGAGCTTGAAGTTTCTTCCTTGCTTGTCTCTTTGCTTTTCTGAGTTGCTTCTTTTGAAGATGATTTTTCTGATGATTTTTGTTCTACAGTAGATTTCTTTTTTTCAGCTTTGCAGTTGAATATCGAATCTTCTACATTATCAAGCGTTTTGTCTACTTTTTTGTCAATCTTGTTTTGAATACGGTTTTCAACACTCCTTTCGGCTCGGTTGATACTTCTATCAATTATTTTTCCCAATTTAATTTGTCCTTGCATGGCGAAAGCTACAAGAATAAAAATGACTAGTGTTAGTCTCTTTTTTGTTTTCATATTCGTATTATTTAATTTATATATTTACTGCATTTTAGCGAAATAATCATTGATGGTTTCCACACAATCAGGCTGAATTGAAAGCGTTTTACCAGCAATTAATACTATTTTTTGAGTTTTTATATTGTATTCGGCAATTTGTTTGGGCTGTACGAAAGTGTTTTTTCTGATGCGTATAAATCCTGCCTCCAATAATTTATTAAAGGTGTGATTTGTGCTGTCAGAAACATGGAAATCAGCATCGAATCCATGCAGATGTAGGTCGTGATTACATGAAACCACGACATACTGAATTTTCTCCATTTGAATTGGAAAAATATATTCATCTGTTTCGATAATAATCCGTTGTGTTGGATTGGATTGTTGGTTCGGCGTTTTCATTTTCGATAAACAAAAAAGTTTAGCGAACAAAGATATTCTACTTCAAAATTATACAATGAGTATATATAAATGTGAGTGGAGCGAATTGATATGTGTGGCAGTTTGATTGATATTAGTCGAAACGCAAACGCTACAATTCTTCAAGCTGTTGAATTACTTTTTCCTTGAATCGGGTAGCTACTGGGGCATTTGAACCATCGGACATAGTCAAAGAACCTCCATCGGATTTTAGTAAGCACACAATATGCTTAGAATTTACTAAATGTGATTGATGCGAGCGGATAAAACCTTTGTTTTCCAACATTTTATCGTATTCCTTGATATTTTTGGATACAACTATTGTTTTACGATTGGTCAGAAAAAAAGAGGTATAAGCTCCTTCGGCTTGCAACCTAATAATGTCGTTGGTGGGAACAACATGAATAGATCCGGAAGTGCGTAATACTATTTTAGAGCTGGATTGTTTTTCTTCAAAATTGTGCATCAAAGTTTTAAATTGTAATGCAAATTGAGTTTCTTCATCCTTTTTCAATGCTTTATGTATCGCTTCGTTGAACTCTACACAACTGAAAGGTTTCAATAAATAGTCGAGTGCACTGAACTTAATAGCTTTTAAAGCAAACTTTTCGTATGCGGTAATAAAAATAATATTGAAATTAATTGTTGAGAATCTTTTCAGCAAATCAAAGGCATTTCCGTCTGGCAAATCGATGTCCAACAACAGCACATCGGGTCGGCAACGAAGAATCTTGTCGCATGCCGAATCAACATTATCGGCTTCGCAACAAACTTCTACTTCGGGAAAAAACTCGTCAAGCAATGACTTTATGTATTCACGAGCAGGTTTCTCGTCATCAATTATCATTAATCTCATTGGCAAAGTAAGGTTTTTGTCTATTAGAAACTCTTATTTACGTTTTTATTGTGTAATGTATTTGAATGGTATTTTAATGCTAATTCTCGCACCAACACCAGTCTGTTTATCCGGACTTTCAATTTGCAAAGCATCTGATTTTCTGACCCAAATTCCAAGTCGTTCTTTGGTAATATCTACTCCAAAGGATTTGTGCTTTTCTATTACATTATTTTCTGTGGCAAATCCTTTTCCGTTATCGGTTACTATCAAAAGTAAGTCTTTGTCATGAAACGCAAAGCTGATGGTGATTTTGCCCAGTTCCATTCCTCTGATTCCATGTTCAATAGCATTTTCGATAATAGGTTGTGCCAACATGGGAGGAATTTCGATATTTTCGATATCTACATTATCAGCTATCTGAATTTCAAAATCAAAAGAATTACTAAATCGCAATTGTTGCAAATACAAGTAGTTCTTCAGAAAATCAATTTCTTCTTCGAGCAAAATATATTCACTATCCGAATTTTCAAGAATTTGGCGGGTTAATTTCGCATAATTAGCCAAATAATCAGAGGCTTTTCTGCCTTGATTATTCTGTATGAATTGATTGATAGCATTCAGCGTGTTAAACAGAAAGTGTGGGTTCATTTGCGACCGCAACAGTTTTTGTTTAAGTTCCGATTCTTTTTTCTGGGTTTTCAATTGCTTACGTATATAGAACAAAGTAAAAACAGCAACTGATAATAAAATAATGATAATCAACAATATAATTGTCTGATTCCTTTTATTTAATTGCCAGTTTTTCAACTGATTTTCATTATCTAACTGAGCAATTTGCTTTTCTTGGGTTGCGGTTTTGTACTTAGTTTCAAGTTCTTGCACATGGTTTTGAACCTCTACATTGCGTGTGGAGTCTAAGGTTTCACGGTAAATTTTATAATGTTCGAAAGCATTCCGATAATCGCCAATTTGCTCATTAATCTTCGCCAGCAAGCGATGTGAATCAGCAAGTTCTTCGGGATAAGCATTCTCCTTTTGAGCCAATCGAAGCGCTTCGTTGACATAATTACGAGCTTCGACTGGTCGATTTAAGTCGAGCAAAATACTTCCGGCATGGATGGAATTAGTGATAATGTGGTAGGTGGCGCCATTTTGTTTGGCATTGACTAAAGCTGGTAAAATACTTTCCAAAGCTTCATCAAATCGCTTTTCATCTTGCAACACGATGCTTCTATTCGATTGTGATGTTCTAACTCCATTGAAATATTCAGCATCACGTGAAACCACGAACATTGAATCGTACCAGGCGTATGCTTGCTTGTAATTTTTCTCTTTGTGAGCAATTCCTGCCAAATCGTTAAAAATGCCTGCCCGAGTTACAACACTTGTATTACTGTCATTTAACGCGATATCATAAGCTTTCTCAATATATTCTTTCCATTTTTTCGTATCGGTATGCTTAAATAATTCCCCTACTTTTTGGTAATAATACGCTAAGTTAGCCAAATCGCCTGACGCTTCTTTGTTCTTCAATGCTTTCAGTTCGTAGGCAATGGCTTTGGAATAATCTCCCATACCAGCATACTCAGTACCAATATTCATCTGAACCATCGCGACACGACTTGCATCGTTTATTTTTGCAAAAGCCCTTAGGGCTTGAGCATAATAGTTCAATGCCTGAGTTCGATTGCCTACTTCACTCTCGTTATTCCCAAGTAGATTCAGAATTTTACCTACATCTAAAAACTGTTGCTTTTTTTTCGATAAATCAAGTGCTTGTGCCAAATATCGGTTGCTTAATTCGCGTTTACCTTCTTCGCTGTAAAAGTTACCGATTTTCTTGGTCGCTTTGATAATAAGTGCTGTATCATTGGTTTGTATGGCACTTTTGTATTCAGTAAAATATGAATCTAATTCATCGTTTGCAGATATTCCAACCGATGTAAACAAATAAAACAGTACAATTAGCTTTTTCATCTCAACGCAAACATGTAAAATAAACAAACATTTGCAAATATAGATAAAAATTGTGAGTAAAGATTCTAATGAATAGAAAATTATTTCGGCAATTAAGTTTTTTATTAACGGAGCGTTATTCTCAAAAGATTTAGATAAAAAATTTACTCAAAACTAAGATAAGGTTCTATTTTAGTAATGTCTTCGTTGGAGAGTTCTTCGAGCTGTTTAAACTCTTGAATTGATTTGAGTTTGCCTTTGTTTCGGCGGAGTTCGTAAATGGCTTTGGCTTTATAAAACGACAAATATAGATGTTGTTTCAATCGATCAACAGAGGCTGAGTTAACTTTGATTTTCTGTACCAAACTCATATCAATTTTACAATAAGGACTAATTTTCTCAAAACTGGCTTCAGTCATGCCATAAAGTTCATGTAATTGCTGAATAGAAACGAAACCACCAGTCTGCTGTCTGAAACGAACGATCGATTTGGCATATCCACGACCAATTCCCATCACCTGCATCAATTGAGTGGTATCAGCTGAATTTAATTCTACAATAACGCTTGTAGGTTTAGCTTTCGGTGTTGGAATTATGGTGTCTTTGGCTGCAACGGCAAGTTCTGAAATTTGAATATAGGGTTCAAGTTCGGTATACTTTTCAGGTTTCAAACCATACACTTTTGCAAAACTCTCCTTTGTTTTAAAAGTTCCACCTTTATTCCTGAATTTCAAAATATTGGATGCGATAAATGGTTGAATTCCTAATCTCACAAAAGTAGAAGAATCCACTTTGTTAGGGTCGAACTTAAATAGGACATAAGTAACTTCGGGTTTGTATTTTGGAGAATCGGAAGGATAGAGTTGATTGTATTTTTCGTCCCATTTTTGTTTGTTGATACTATCAATCGAAACTAATCCACGTTTGAATTCGCGGACTTCCGTTCTGAATTCCTCATCCACAGGCAGTTCTGAGGTTTCAGAAAATGGGAAAAATTGGTTCAGCGCTACTACCACAACTATCAAAACTAGCAGTAATATAATACCCAACCGTTGACCTTTGGAAAAATAAAAGAAATCTTTCCACATAATATTACATTTAGAAGTGAGAAACGAGAAAAATTAAGGCTCAGGCACAGGCAAACAGGGAACGAGTTTCAATAAGCTCAGGCACAGGCTCAGGCAAAATAGAAAACAAGATTTGAATAATGTACCAATAAGTCAATATGCCAATAAACTAATAATAGCCAGAGCCAATAATCATTGGCATTAACCATTAACACAAAACTCTTCTAACAAACGCCGAACACTAAACGCCGAACACGAAACGCTGAACACGAAACGCTGAACACGAAACGCTGAACACTAAACGCTGAACACTAAACGCTGAACACTAAACGTTAGTTTTCGTAATCCACTGCTGCTCTCGAAACTTTAACTTTTCCAATATATGCGGCAATTCTTTTATGGTCTGGATGTACTTGGTAAGCTTCCAAATCTGCCATGGAGTTGAAAAGGCTGTAAAGTGCTATGTCAAAATTACCTTCTGGTGCTTCGGGAAGATTGATTCCCACTTCGATACTTACAATTTCGGTAATCGATTCTTGCAATTTTTCTAATTCTGCTTTGATATATAGAGCATTCTCAGCTCTACTTTTGCCTTCGGCATGGTTGGCCAATCCAAAAAAAACAATATGCTTGATCATAAAAATTTGAATTATTGAGATTTGAAAAAAACACAATAGAATTTGAAAAAAATGATTTGTAGTAAGAAGTCATCTACAAATAACCTTATAGCTTTTATTATTGACTCTCAGAAAATAAACTCCTGGTCGCATGGGTATGAAAAACCTACCTTGCACCAAATTTCCTTGCCATACCACATCACCAGTTAGAGCAAAAAGTTTTACGGTGCTTGAAGCTTTGGGCATAATAAGTAAAATTCCCTCCGAAGTTGTTCCATAACTGATTCCTTCGGCAATATTAATGAGTGGATTTGGGATTGCTGCTGTTTCATTTTCAGCTTTAGTCCAGTTGGCATCGGGTTTTGCCACCCCAGTGCGTGGCTCGTCAGGACTGATTGCTAAAATCAAACAGTTAAAGCCAAACAGGAATAAAAATAAAATTAAAACAGTATTTTTCATAAAGTTGATAATCTCAAGAATCGTGTCTCATTAGTTTCGGATAATCGATGGTGAAATGCAATCCTCTACTCTCTTTGCGTCTCAAAGCATGTTTTATAATTAAATATGCCACACTTATTACGTTACGTAGTTCGCAAATTTCGCGTGAAACTACAGAGCGTTCAAATAAATCTTCGGTCTCCCGATAAATAATTTCTAATCTGTTCATAGCTCGTTTCAAACGTAAATTCGAGCGTACGATACCGACATAGGAATTCATAATTTGCTCTACTTCCCTGAAACTCTGTGTAATCAATACCATTTCTTCGGGTAATTTCGTACCTTCATCGTCCCAAGCAGGAATAAAGCTATTAAAATCTATACTGTCAATTTGTTTTACAGCATCTTTTACAGCTGCATCTGCATATACAATGGCTTCAATCAGCGAGTTAGATGCTAAACGATTTGCACCATGCAAGCCTGTACATGAACATTCGCCAGCTGCATACAGATTTTTTATTGATGTTTTAGCATTCAAGTCAACAACTATGCCACCACATAAATAATGCTGAATTGGCGACACAGGAATCATATCTTTTGTGATGTCAATCCCCACTTCGAGGCATTTTTTATAAATATTGGGGAAATGTTTCTTTGTTTCCTCCGCATCTTTGTGCGTTACATCCAAGTAAACAAATTCCTGTCCGCGAATTTTCATTTCATTATCGATGGCACGTGCTACAATATCACGTGGGGCAAGCGATGCTCTTTCATCATATTTCTGCATAAATTCCTTGCCATCTTTCGTGCGTAAAACTGCTCCGTAACCGCGAATAGCCTCGGTAATAAGATAAGTCGGCCGCTCTCCAGGTTGGTACAATCCTGTTGGATGAAACTGAACAAATTCCATATCGCGAATCACACCACGTGCCCGATGAACCATGGCAATCCCGTCACCTGTAGCTATCGAAGGATTGGTTGTTGTTGCATAAACATTACCAATACCGCCTGTTGCAAGCAAAGTCGTTTTAGCTAAGAAAGTATGAATATGATTGGTCTGTTGATTCAGAACATAAGCGCCATAGCATTGAATGTCAGGCGTATGTTGTGTTACGACATCTCCCAAATGATGTTGGGTAAGGATTTCAATAGCAAAATAATTCTCAAAATACTCAATATTGGGATGAGCCTTTACCTGAGCCACTAAACTTTGTTGAATGGCAAAACCAGTATTGTCTTTTCTATGCAGAATACGGTTTTCGGAATGTCCGCCCTCGCGATGTAAATCGAATTTTCCTGACGCATCTTTATCAAAATCAACGCCCCACTTAATCAACTCCTCAATTTGGGCAGGAGCTTCCCGAATTACTTTCTCCACGGCTTCTAGCACACAATGTCCATCGCCAGCAATCAGTGTATCTTCAATATGTTTATCGAAAGTATCAGGCTCATAAGTTACCGAGGCGATTCCGCCCTGAGCATAACTTGTATTCGACTCATCGAGCGTAGTTTTGCACAACAAAGCCACTTTACCATAAGGCGCAGCTTTTAATGCGAAACTAATTCCCGCAATGCCACTACCAATAACTAAAAAATCAAATTTACGAATCATGATGAAAATTTTTAAATAAGGCACAGGCATAGGCACAGGACAGGAAAAAAAGGAAAAAGATAAAAGGAAAAAACAAATATGCTAATTCCCTAATATGCCAATATTTGTCGTAATAATTAATATAAAATCCTCCAAACGAACGCTAAACGCTAAACGCTGAACACTAAACGCTAAATACTTTTCGTATAAACCCTTCTCTTCTTGTGATTTACATATTCAAAGCTTGCCCACTGCGACGACATGCGTGTATTTGTTTCTAGTTCCGGATTTGACTCTGCAAATTTATAACCGTTTTTGGCACTATTGGGCATAATATCGGCAAAAATTATAGAATTCACACCTTTATTTTGATAATCAGGATGAACAGCCATCAAATATAAATCAATTAAATCATTTTTAGCCAAAGATCTAAGCATATAATACCAACCCAACGGAAAAAGTCTACCTTTTGCTTTTTGAAGTGCTTTCGTAAAACTTGGCATAGCAATTCCCAAAGCTACCACATCGTCTTTTTCATCCACCACTATCGAGATCGTATCTAACCTGAAAAAACTGAAATACAACTTTATATAAAAAGCGATTTGTTTATCGTTCAACTTTGTAAAGCCATAAAGATGTGAATAAGTCAAGTTGAGCAAATCAAATATCTTCATGGCGTACTTGTCCACGACTTCCTTCCTGGATTTAAAATGCTTGGCTTCCAATTTATACTTATGCCTCACAATATCAGCTATTCGAAAGTATTTCTCGGGAAAAACCTCTGGTACTGTAATCAAGTATTCATTCCAATCCACATCTTTTACATAACCACACTGTTCGATATGCGTAGGATAATAGGAATAATTGTAAATGGTTGCCAAAGTTCCTAGTCGGTCAAACCCTTCAATCAGAGTTCCTTCATGATCGAAATCGGTAAACCCAAGCGGTCCATGAATGGTGTCCATTCCTTTCTGTTTTGCCCATTTTTCGGCAGCCGCAAATAAGGCTTTAACTACCTGATTATCATCAATAAAATCTATCCACCCAAAGCGAGCATGTTTCTGATTCCAGGTTTTATTAGCCACTGGATTGATAATGGCAGCTATACGACCTACAATTTTCTTATCATTTATCGCCACAAAATAAGCCGTTTCGCAAAAGTCCAAGGCTGGATTTTTTCCTTTGGTGAGATTTAATAAATCGTCCATAAGAAGCGGTGGAGCTGCAAATTCACAATCTTTATATAAATCGATGCCAAATCGGATAAACTTTTTTAGTTCCTTTTGGGTGTGTATTTCTTGAATGGTTATAGCCATAAATTTCAATTTGATAAATGTATCTTATTAAAAAAACTCAATTATATATTATTTGAGATCGAACATCATTTTTTCAGATGTTTCAATCTTAGAAAAAACAAAACTACTACAAATAAAGCTATTCCTACTCCGACACCCAATCCTAAATGAGTTGAAAGATGTAAACCCTCAGGAGCAACAATAAAGTAACTAGCACTGACAGTTGTCATAAATACTGCCGGAATAAGCGATACCCAATAAAATTTATGCTTTTTGGCTAAATAAACTGTAATTGCCCAAAGCGTAAATACTGCCAAAGTCTGATTACTCCAAGCGAAATATCGCCAGAGTACATTAAAATCTAACTGCAGAATTATAAATGTCAGAATAAAAATTGGAATTGCAATTATCAAGCGTTTTGTCATTGGTTTCTGATCGAAATGCAAAAAATCAGCAGCTATAAGGCGTGCTGAGCGCAAAGCTGTATCTCCCGATGTCAGAGGTGCTGCAATTACTCCTAACAAGGCCAATAATCCACCAAAATGTCCGAGCCACGATTTAGAAATTAGATCAACGACCACAGCTGGTTTATTATCAGTTGGAGCAAGTCCGGCCACAAAATCTTGCAAACCATCAATCGATCCAAAGAAACTTGCAGCAGCTGCCGCCCAAATCAAAGCTACTATTCCCTCAGCAACCATACTCCCATAAAATATTCGGCGACCCAAATTCTCGTTTTCAATACAGCGAGCCATCAGTGGCGATTGGGTTGCATGAAATCCAGAGATTGCACCACAAGCTATGGACACGAACATCATTGGAAAGATTGGTAATTTGGCATGATGTAAGTTTGAAAACCCTTCGGTAAATTCAGGAATTGGAGCATTATTGACCAACATGGCCACAAAAATTCCAACCGCCATAAAAAGAAGTGCAAATCCAAAAACTGGATAGATTTTCCCAATTAGTTTGTCGATTGGTAAAAGGGTGGCAAGAATATAATAAGCAAAAACAATAATAATCCACCAACTAACACTAATGACTCCAGGAGTAAGATTCCCTAATAAACTGGCAGGACCCGAGATAAATACTGCCCCTACCAAAATCATAAGAACCAAAGAAAAACCACGCATAAATTGCTTAATCGAAATCCCCAAATGTTCTCCTACTAGCTCTGGAAGGCTGGCTCCGTTTGAACGAATTGACATCATTCCGGAGAAATAATCATGAACTCCACCGGCGAAAATAGTTCCGAAAACTATCCACAAAAAAGCCGCTTGCCCATACATGATACCCATAATGGCACCAAAAATAGGACCTAGACCTGCTATATTCAAAAATTGAATTAGAAATACCCGCCACCAAGGAAGCGGAACATAATCCACGCCATCGGGATTGGCTATGGCTGGAGTTTTACGGGAAGAATCGATACCGAATATACGTTCGGAAATCTTACCATAAATAGCATAACCCAAAACCAGTATTACTATCGAAAAAAGAAAACTATACATAATATTTCAGTTTAACAATTATAATAAATCAAATAGCTATTAATCAATACATTAAAAAGTATATTTCAGATCCCTTATTCAATCAAATAGCCGTTTAGGGTGAACTTTTCAAATAAAATATTCTACAAAAATAATCTATTTTTTTACAAATGATGAATTTTAAGGTCTGGAACTACTCTATTTATAATTATTTTTAAATATAATAGAAGTTTAGAATATATTTAATTGTCATAATAAGACATCACAATTCAATTTCAATAAATTGATATACTGTGATTTAATTTATTAGTTAATAAGGAAAAATTGAGCTAAGAGTCTATTTCAAATACAAACAGAAAATTAGATTGAACAGCATGTTTCTAATATTTCTCTACAATAAAACAGTGTGTCGAAATATAATTCAAAGCTATATAGCTGATATCCTGACATTTTGGATAATTAAAATAAAAAATGTAACTTTGCAAGCCAAAATTTAGGAAATAATTTATTTGGTTTTTTAAACCAATTAAATCACTAAACTTACGTCACAAACATAGCAAAGTAAAAAACATTAGATAATTATCAAACAAAAAAATTAAATGGCAACTACAGCAGATATTAAAAACGGAATGTGTCTTGACATCGACGGTCAATACCTTGTGATTACTGAGTTTTTACACGTAAAACCTGGCAAA
>JBBRHJ010000013.1:0-31120 GCA_038222885.1 Bacteroidales bacterium
GCAGAAAGTTTATTGCTGATAAGTTGCTCCCCAGCAGAGCTTATTTCCTCTTCAACTTTCTGATTACAAAGGTAATAAATTTGAATTATAAAATATTAATAAAACATAAAAAAACTCTTGTTATTTGGATTACAACATAGAAGAACGCTGAATTTAGCGGATTTAGCGGATATACGCAGATAAACCATTTAAACGGAAAAAAAAAACGGATTTTATCCCCGATAAATCGGGTCTGATTTTGCTATCTAAATCCTTATCTTCTGGCCAAAGGCAAGAAATAATCCGTTTTTAATCAGCTAAATCAGCGTAAATCAGCGTTCTATTCTATTTAACATTCAAACTTATATAAACTCTAATATTGTTTTATTGGTTTGCACAATTCATCTTTATCGTTAGCACCAGCATCACATTTTTTACAAATGTATTTTGGCTTTTCTATTAGCTTGAAAGTAATCCCCATTTTGTTAAATTTGCAATGTACTATCGGCATAATTTGATGTTATATATTTGATATCTTAAACAACAATCTATACATTCTATTGTTTTGGCACTATCAATTAAAATTCTTTGGAATGGAAATTAAATGGGCTAAATACTATTTTCCTATCGGTTGAATTTTTTGGAGAACTTATTTTGAAATATCCAGAAAAGCTACACCTTGATTTGGTGAGTGGATTTTATCTTTGTATTGGTTGTACTTTCGGTTTGCATATTCTTTTGATTTGTTAAAAGTTATCCGCGACTTATGATTTTGCGATTTTCCTACCATCGTTGAATCGAGTTGCTCATCAGGAAAAAAGTCATCCATATCTACATCGCCTATCAGCGTAGTTTCCAGAAAGTTTATATCCTTTTTCTTTCGAGTTGGTATAGTAACCCACAAACATAAGGCCGGGCGTACGGAATAAAATGGGTGTGATATTAACCGCATGAAGCAAATAAAACAATGCCATCTACACAATTTATTTGAGACGAACTCAAGGCATCGTCGAGTGTGCGTACACGTTGCGAAAAAACCACATTACTCGATAGACTTGTGTTAGAAACCGAGCTATAGCGGAATTTTCGTTTTTGTAAAATATTCCATAATGCATGCACATGATTATCCACCGCAGCATCGCCAAACTGATATCCAAAACTTGTTTACGATACGAGTATTCAGTGCTTCACGCAAAACCTGATTAATCAATGGATGGTCTTCGTTGACATAAGCTACAAAAAAATCCCACAGAAAAACGTTTATTATATCTGTGGATTTTCTTTTAAATTTGAATCAATTATTTTAAGAATCTAAATATTATCGTTAATTTTGCATCTAATTTTAAACTTAATAGAATGAATCATCTTGAACGTGCCCTCGACCAACAGAATCAATTCTGGAAATACCTAGTCAATATTGTAGCTGCGTTTGTAGCGTCCAATTTAATTGGAGCTATTCCATTAGTTTCAGTTATTGCATACAAAACGGCTAAAAGTGCTGGAACTATACAACCCAACCCTCATAATCTTGCAGATTTAAGTGTCTACGGAATTTCTCCTAATTTGGGTCTATTTTTAATGATCTTGCCTTTCGTATTGGGCTTACTAATGATGATTTATCTCCTACAACCGCTTCATAACCGGTCATTTGCTGAAGTCGTAAACGGGACAAAGAAAATACGCTGGAACCGTTTTTTCTATGCAGCAGGCATTTGGACTGTTTTAATGTTTGTATATCTGATTGTTGATTATAGCATTGATCCTTCAAATTATATTTTTCAATTTGATCTTTCAAGTTTTATAGTTTTAATGTTCATCTCATTATTGCTAATACCATTTCAAACAACTTTTGAAGAATTAATGTTTCGTGGATATCTCGGTCAGGCAATTGCTGCATGGACAAAAAACCGGTGGTTGGTCATCCTTATTCCTGCCATCCTTTTTGCGTTATTACACTCAGCCAACCCCGAAGTCAAAGAATTTGGTTTCTGGTCAGTTATGCCCCAATACTTAATATTCGGCTTGATTTTCGGGCTTATAACTATACTAAGTGATGGAATAGAATTGTCAATGGGTATACATGCGGCTAACAATATCTTTTTGTCGCTTTTTACCACTAATTCATCTTCAGTATTACAAACTCCGGCCGTTTTCAATCAACAAATTATCCATCCGACCAAAGAAACGCTTATCTTGACTGCTTTGGGAATAATTATGGTGATTCTTTTAACGAAGAAATACAAATTCGATTTTTCTGTTTTAAACAAAAAGATTGAGAAAGAAGTGGAAGAATTGGAACCAGAATTGGAACAACAAGAATAATAAAAAAAGACAACTCATTGATATAATGAATATTTGCAATTTAGTTTGTGGATTTAGCAGTGAAAATATTGATGAAATATTTTTCAAAATGGCTATCTAATAAAACAAAATTGTACTTTTGTGGAAATTTTTACTAAAATTACAAACAAACTACTTATTAACACTTTAAAGAATGGAAAAACGTACGATTGGTATTCACGAAAAGTTGCCATTATTAGAAACTCTACCTTTGAGCTTACAGCATTTAACGGCCATGTTTGGAGCCACAATTCTGGTTCCAATTCTTTTGGGTATCGACCCAGCCATTGCTCTGTTGATGAATGGAATTGGAACAATAATTTATAGCTACGTTACCAAAGGGGGGATTCCTGCTTATTTGGGTTCAAGTTTTGCTTTTATTGCACCAGTAATGCTTATTTCTACAAGCTATGGTGGGTTTAGTCATGCTCAATCTGGTTTTATATTTTTCGGTTTATTCTTTATTCTCATCTCGTTAATAGTGTATAAATGGGGAATAAAATGGATTGATGTAGTAATGCCACCAGCCGTAATGGGTGCAGTAGTTGCTATCATAGGATTAGAGTTAGCACCAGTTGCTGCTCGTCAGGCTGGACTTGCCCCTTGGCCAACTAATGTAGGCGACGTTGTTCAAGCATTTACATTGGATACAAATACGGTGATAGTATCAATGTTCACGCTCGTAGTTGGCATCATTGGTTCTGTATTATTTCGTGGATTCTTGCAAATTATACCCATTCTTTTCGCAGTTATCGCTGGGTATTTATTAGCCCTTGCCATGGGAATGGTCGATACGGCGGCCATTTCAAATGCTTCGTGGTTGGCATTACCCACTTTTCAAGCGCCAGTTTACGATCCACAAGCCATTTTGATTATCGCACCAGCTTGTTTGGTAGTTTTAGCAGAACATATTAGTCACTTGATAGTAACGGGTAAAATTACAGACGAAGATTTGATGAAAAAGCCAGGTCTACATCGTTCGTTACTGGGCGACGGTATCAGCAACGTAATTTCAGGTTTTGCTGGTTCGCCTCCCAACACAACTTATGGCGAAAACATTGGAGTGATGGCAATTACACGCGTTTATTCGGTTTGGGTAATCCGTGGTGCTGCCATTTTGGCCATTTCATTTTCGTTTATCGGAAAAGTATCAGTAGCTATTTCTTCAATCCCAACAGCAGTGATGGGCGGTATTACTATTTTGTTGTACGGAGTAATTGCGGTGCAAGGTTTTAGAATGTTTGTAGAACAAAAAGTGGATTTTAGTAAAAACCGAAATATGGTTTTAGGTGCTATTACCTTTGTAATTGGAGTAAGTGAAGCCAGTATCTTTATTGGAAGTGTACAACTAAAAGGGATGGCATTTGCAGCAGTGGTGGGAATTGTACTTTCACTGGTTTTTTGGATGCTTGACAAATTAAAACTAATGAACGATAAATAAGATTCTTATTGCTCTCTCCCCCTCGTCTCCCCGACGAGGTGGAGATTGTTTTATTACTGTTTTATTGGTTTACACAATTCATCTTTATCATTGGCACCAGCATCACATTTTTTACAAATATATTTTGGGTTTTCTATTTCCTTGAAAATAATTCCCTTTTTATTCAATTTACAATGTACTTTGGGCATAATTTGAAGTTTAAGCATTTGATATCTAAAACAACAATCTATACATTCTATTGTTTTGGAATTGATAATTAATTCTAATTTGACAGATTAATAAAGCATTTGTAAAGAAATAATATCCTATTTTCATAGCAACTTAAATATAAGAATAGAACGCTGATTTAACGGATTAAGCGGATAAAGACGGATAATATATAAACGATTCTAAACCGATTTAAGTCATGCAAGCATGACTGATAAGTGAATATATGACACACAATCATTTCGACTTGTCGAAATTCTAATCCGTTTTTCGTATCCGCTAAATCAGTGTATATCAGCGTCCTATTCTTCCAAATAATTTCCTGCACGTTTAATGAGTAAATCATTTAACAAATTCCATAAAACTGAAATTTCTATAGATTCCAATCATGTAAGCCGCTATTATTTCCCTATGGGTTGAATTTTGCGCCGAACTTCCTTTGAAATTTCCAGAAAAGTTACACCTTGATTTACAGTGCGGATTTTATCCTTGTATTGGTTGTACTTTTTGCTAGCATACTCCTTTGATTTGTCAAAAGTTATGCGCGACATTTGATTTTGCGATTTACCTACCATCGTTGAATCGAGCTTTTCGTCAGGGAAAAAGTCATCCATATCTACATCGCCAATCAAAGTAGTTTCCAGAAATTTTATATCAGTTTCTTTCGAATTAGTATAGTAACCCACAAACATGTGTCCGGGCGTACGGACTAAAATGGGTGTGATATTAATGGCTCGAAGCAATGAGGCAAATAAAACAGTACCATCTACACAATTTATTTGAGACGAACTCAAAGCATCATCGAGTGTGCGTACACGCTGCGAAAAAACCACATTACTCGATAAACTTGTATTCGAGACAGAGCTGTAACGGAATTTTCGTTTTTGTAAAACATTCCAAAGCGCATACACCTGATTATCAACCGCAGCTTCGCCAAACTGATAACCAACAAACTTGTTTACAATACGAGTATTCAGTGCTTCACGGAGAACCTGATCAATCAATGGGTGATCCTCGTTAACGTAGGCTGCAAAAAAGATTCCTGTATCGTGGTATTTTTTACCAGTGGTGTAATAACCTAATAAACATTCATTTATACTTCGTACCGAGAATGTGCGTACGCGCTGTCCGAGATCTTTTCCGTTGAGCTCTACTTTCACAACTACACTTGCAGGAACAGCTTGTATATTGTTTTTTAGGCTTTCGTAATTCCAAATAATATCTGGGTAAATGGTATATTCGGTATTCGGTTTGTCTAATAAAAATTCAGAAACAGATTGTGAATAAAAATTGGATTCGGCTACTTCTATCCGAACTCTACTGTTGGCTTTATTTGTTTTAATGCGTACCCCAATAATTGATTTCGGATTGCCGACAAACAGAGTATCCACAGGAACAATTACTTGTGCATCGGTAGAAGCAACCGACAATATTGCTGATGGAAATAAATTGCCACCCAAATCGTCGGTTATTTCAAATTCGGTACGAAAAGGCGTGGGATTGATTAGAAAATATAAACCTCCTCCAATTATCAATACAGATAAAATAATAATGAGGGTTATAGAGGATTTTTTCATGGGTTGTTGTAGTAAATACGTTTTATTAAATTCTAAATTTATTTGATTCAAACTCTTACTGTTGAATTTTACAAAATTAAGGTCATAATTTGGTTTGACAAAATGATTGTGGATATTTTACTTTAAATAAATAATTAATGAGTCTCTACCCTTCGTCTCTCGACTAGAGTTGTGGATATTATGAAGTTGAACGTTTTAATCAGCTCATTAGGCGATTGTTTTTGAAAAAGGGTTAACTTTGTAGGGTTAATAAAGGATTAATAATTATATTTGATTTTTTAATTATATCACATATCTTCATCTTCTCTTCACATACGAATAGTATTCCTTCGTTTTTGAACAGTCTTTCTATTGTTGGATATATTATTATGCATTGTATATCAGCATTATAAATACTTGGCACGAACCTTGAATATAAAGCGTCAAGAATATAAAAATACATTAAAAAGCTTAGAATATGAGTACAAGAAAATTTATTAGTTTTGCCATTTTGGCGTTCTCAATGATTATTACAGCTTGTGATAATGACATCGACAACCCAGAAGTCCCTATTACTGCAAACGAAAAGTTTACTTTTGCTACTACAAAAGCAATTAAACTTGAGGTAAATGTAAATGATACTTACAACAACCTGTATTATTACACTGTAGAAGTTTATGATCGTAATCCTTTTTCGACTGACACCGTGGCTAATTTGCTTACTGCTGGTGTTGCTAAAGGTGGCAGTTCATTAAATACAAGCTTGGTAATTCCACAACACATTTCACAAATTTACATTCGTCAAACAGACCCACTAAAACGTAAGACAGTAAAAGTGATAGATGTAAATGCAGAGACTAATAGTTATGTATGTAATTTCAAACCAATACTTTCTTCACAAGTAGTTGCTAATTCATCAAAAGTACAGGCTGCTGCCGATCCCAAAGCTACAGATTACACTTTACCTGCAAGTTATAAAACATTAAATGATGCGGCTATTACTTTGTCAGGTGAAAAATACTACTTGCCTTCTGGAGTTAGCGCCTCCAAAATTAATTTTGGTTGGAGTAGTAATTCAGAATTATATATCGCTGGGAACCTAACATTTACAGATGATCAAGCTTTTTATGTCCCAACGAATTGTAAATTAATTGTACTTCCGGGCGGGAAATTGACTTTTAATGTTGAAGCAAATTTTGAACAAAACAATGTTGTATTAGCCGTACATCCTGGAGCTAATTTAATTTTCAATAAAAAGGGGTCGGTTGGAACAGGTTCAATATTAGTAAATGATGGTGTAACTAATATGAGTGCTGATTATGAAATAAGAACAAATTCTAAATTGATAAACAATGGTACTTTAACTGGAACAAAACTTACTCAAACAAATAGCTCAAGTTTGATTAATAATTTTTCCATGTATTTAGCAACTGATTTAGTAATGAACTCAAATACAAATTTTAAAAACGATGGTAATTTTGAAGCTTCTAATTCCATTCGCACCAACAATAACAATTCAGTTATAACAAATAACAATTCACTTAAAACTACTTATCTGGATATGGCTCATGGTGGAGGTGTCTTGAATAATGATTGTAAAGTTGAATGTTTGGATTTTGCTATGGATGGTGCAGAAGTTGAAAGTAATGAAGGAACTTTAATAGCCTGTCATAATTTATATGTAAACAATAGCACTATTAAACTTAATGGAGATGCTATGTTTAATACAGGTGCAAGCTATTCAAATTCTGCAAGTAAACTTACAGAAGGTGTAACATTTAGTTTTGGTGTTAAAATTGAAGCTAAAGTTAAAAACAAAAAAATTCCTTTGCTAAATATCTGGAAGCTGAGCAATAAAAGTGGCTGGAAAGTGATAGAATTAAAAGGAACACTAGAATATGTGTTGCCGGCTATTGAAACTCCATCAAATAATTTTTATAAGAAAGTTGAATCAGGAATCTCAATTGTGGAAAAGTCAACAATCACTATTGCAGCAACTGATTGTAACGGTATTGGTCAAGATGAAGATCATGGTAGTGGTATTCCCGCAAGTCCAAAATTCCCAATCTTGGTTGAAGAAAACAATGAATATACCTTCGCCATGGAAGATCTTTGGCCTAACCTAGGTGATTATGATATGAATGACTTTGTATTTGGCGTTCACAATATTAAAAAAATGATTAATAGTTCAAATGAGGTTGTAAACATGTCATTTGATATTCAGCCGCTTGCAGCCGGATCAACAATGGAATTAAGTGCGGCATTGCAATTTGATAAAATTAATTCAGGAAAAATCTCAATAAGCTCTACAGGTTCAATAGCTAGCATTGAAGAAGGACAGGTTCATGCTAATATCGTACTTTTTCCAAATGTCCACAGTTTATTTGGCAAATCGAAACCAGGAGTTACCAATACTTATAGCCATGTTAATAAGGTTGAAGCTAAGAATTACAGTTTTAATGTAACTTTTACAAATCCAGTAAGCGCTGATGATGTAATAATTAGTAATATGAATTTTTATATTAATGTGGGAAATATAAGTGGAATTGATCGCAAAGAAGTGCATCTAGCTGGTTACAAACCAAGCAGTAAAGTGCAAAGAGCAACAAATAACTATAAAGATTCGAATAATATGGTTTGGGCTATCATGCTGCCAGTGGGTGATTTCAAATATCCTACTGAATCTACAAAAATCTATGATGCTTATTCAAAATTTAAAACTTGGGCTGCTTCTGCTGGAACTATTGATTCCGACTGGTATTTAAACCCCAATAAAGAATTAGTTTACCTAAAATAAAACCAATAACCCCTTATCTCTCGGAGACGAGGGGTTATTGGTTTAATATTTTCAACATTTCTGTCTTTTACTTTTCTTTGGTTTTAAAACGGTATTATCTCTCCCCTTCGTCTCCCGACGAGGGGTTTATGGTTGTATGTTTTCAACATTAATCACTTCAGCGTGATTGCTAATTCATAGTTGTAGCTTCCGTCTTCTGCGCTCACCTCGAACAGAATTAGAGTCAAAGTTGTATTCACATCATTTTTGGCAACATCTATCGTAAAATCAAAATTACCCCATTCAGGTGCGCCATTGTCGGTTGTTACAAAACCACTTTTCAATTGATTATGTCCATCCTCAACCACCCAATTAAAAGTTGCTTCAAAAACTTGGGCTTGTCCTTTTATCCGATATTTATTCCCATCTAATTTTTCAAGTGTTACCTGACGAAAACGCTCATTAGAGAATTCTTTTGCATTGGTCTTTAGAGCTTCTTCTGTCGTGATTACTTGGATTGAATCGCTTTGAGGCGAAGTACTATTGTCACTGTTCTTCGGTGTGCATGCAAATAATAGTAGGGTTAATGCCCAGAGGATCGATTTTTTATTCATAGTTTTTAGTATTTTTGAGATGTAATAGTTTGACTTGTTTGTTTTATTTAGCTCTCACCCTAGTCTCACGACGAGGGGTTAATGGTTTAATGTTTTCAACATATATCTCTCTTTATTACTTTCGTTTTAAACGAATTATCAATTATATTACGTTGGAAGTTGAGTGAGAGTGGTTTTCACCTCAGAGTAAAGACAAATGATATACAAATTTCGATAAATATGTTGCTGTAGGCGTAATTGTCTATAATCTCAATCTGTGATTTACAAAAACAGTGATGGGAAAAATACGTCTTGTTTAAAATAAATCGTACACATAATTTAAATATGCAAATATATGTTCAAATTTTTGATTTTCTCAATGATACTGCAAAATTGACAGCACTCTAAGGAGAAAAAATCAGTAACCAATTTTCCGAAATTTGTAAAAAATGGGGGGTTCATTCGAAAACTAAATAGAAGAGTTTTCTTCCAAATCTATGAATTTGATTTCTTGTTTTAATTTATCCAGAAGATTATAACCGTACTGTATCATTTGAATTATTTTTAATGTTTAGTATCACAATTGATTCATGAATCTGCTAGTTGGTTGACTCACAAGGTCGATCATTAATTTGTCCGACCTTTTTATTTCATATTATTTGTACAAACTATATTTTATATTCAGAAAAATCAGATACCTATTATGTTGGTTCAACTGGAAATATGATTAATAGATTAAATCGACACAACGCAGGAAGAAGTACATATACAAAAAGAGGAATTCCAGGGGTAGTTGTTTACCAAAAGGGTTACAATACAAAATCAGAGGCTTATCAGGCTGAAATGTAAACTTGTAATCCAGCAAAAAAGAACAACTTGACAGAAAACCCCATAATTTGGGATTGCGCAACTATTTAATACGCTGTTTTTAAAAGGAATATAAACTTTTTTGAGATAAAAACATCGATTAGTAGCGAAACAAAATAAATTATTAACTTGAAAATCGTTCACTGACTTATTACAGAGGACTCATCAATAAGTAGTTGAAACTTTATGATATGGTTCAAAGTCATACCAACAACAAATAAAAATTATAACAAATAACTCATAATTCCGCCGCTAATTTCCAACAAAGATATTTCACAAAGTTTAGTCAAATATTGAGCTTGAACCAATCTTTCCTCAGCTTCCAACAAGCTATTCTGGGCTTCACGCAATTCTAAGCCAGACAAGTCACCCAGTTTATATCTTTCAATGGCTATTTCGTAATATTCAATGGCGTGACTTAGATTTTCCTTTTCAAGATTGGTGAGGTTCATATTGTTGATATAGGACATCCATAAATTTGAAAAATCACTTTTCACAGAAAGGGTCAATTCCTCAATGGCAATATCTTGATTATTAATGGCTATTTGAGCGTTTTTTTGTTTTCGTGTCCGATTGAATCCATCAAAAATATTGTAACCCAAACTCATTCCATAATTAAACCCTAGATTATTCTGTCGTCGATATGTAGCGTATTCATACTTATCTTCATCATAACCATATCCTGCGTTTACTTTTAGATATGGATAATTCGAACTTCTTGCCGATTGTAACTCTAATACCTTGACATTCTTTTCTTTGTTAGCAATTTGCAAGTAAGTATTATGATTCAAAGTCTGATTCCAAAGCGTTTCTTTATTCAATAAAGCATCAAAACTTATAACTGTATCTGCTATATTGAGGTTTTGTTCAACATCCTCTTCTGCCAACAACTGATTAATTTTGATTTTGGTAGCATAAAGCGTTTCATGCTGACGAATAAGCCGTGAACTGTCGGTATTAAAATCAACCCTGGCTTGCTGCAAATCCAACCGAGAAAGATTGCCAATATTATAACGTGCTTCCACTATACGCAATCTTTCTTTTGAAAGCTTGACTGCTGATTTTAAATTATTCGTTCTGATGGTTTGCTGAATGAGATTATAATACTCAGCTGTTAAATCTGACACATAATTCTCAATTTTCATCCGTGTTCTTAGCTCACCAATTTGTTGAAACTCCTTCAATTTGGAATAATTCGCCTGAATATTAAAACCATCAAAAACCGTCCAATTTAGATTTACGCCAGTTGAAAAGTTTTGATTGCTTATGCCTGAATTCTTGATAGCAGCACTTCCATCTCGTGGAAATTGGCCCGTATTGTTTTCAGTTCCTCCAGCCGAGAGATTCAAGTCAACACTAGGCAAGTAACCTGCATTTCCCAAAGTCATATTATTATCCGAAATCTTTTGATCATTCCGAATCATCCGAATCTGGAAATTCTGTTCCAAACCTTTTTCAATCAAAGGTTTCAAATGAATATTCTCGCCCGCAAAAAGACTGAGCTGAACAAAACTGGTCAATAATATAAAAAATATCTTTCGTTTCATCTAAGTTTAATTTATTTTTTCTTCGACCGTATTTTCACTCTTTCTTTCCGTCGAAATATACATATACATGGCAGGCACAATAAATAAAGTCAAGAAAGTGGAAACCACCATACCGCCAACCACAGCAACACCCATCGCAATTCGTCCGTTGGCACCTTCACCTGATGCAAAAGCCAGCGGCAATAGTCCTAACACTGTCGAAAAACTGGTCATCAGAATAGGACGCAAGCGCTGAATAGCTGAACCTGAAACTGCTTGTAATTTATTGATACCAGTAGCCTGTCGTTGATTAGCAAATTCCACAATCAAAATTCCGTTTTTCGCCACCAAACCAATCAACATAATTAAGCCAATCTGACTGAAGATATTCATGGTAATATTGAAAATCCACATAAAAACCAATGCTCCTGCCAAAGCCAATGGAACTGTTAACATGATGACCAATGGGTCTTTAAAGCTCTCGAACTGAGCCGCCAACACAAGATAAATCAAAATCAAAGCCAGCACAAAAGCAAACAACAAACTGGAAGAACTCTCCCTGAAATCTTTGGAATCGCCGTCTAATGCGGTTCTGAAAGTATCATCCAGGGTTTCTTTTGCAATTTTATCCATTTCAGCCAAGCCTTCGCCCAAAGTTACTCCAGGAGCTAAACCTGTAGAAACGGTGGCCGAACTAAAGCGGTTGTATCTATAAAGTTGTGGAGGTGCTACTGTTTCTTTCAGTTCCACCAAATTGTCTAATTGAATCATCTCGCCACCCTTATTTTTCAGATAAATTGTTTTCAAATCGAGCGGAGTATTGCGTTGTTGACGATTGATTTCACCCAAAATCTGATATTGCTTCCCATTCATATAAAAATAACCCATCCGCTGACCGCTCAACGCATATTGGAGTGTCTGTCCAATATCGCGGGTGCTTACACCTAGCAAAGTTGCTTTGTCTCTGTCAATATTAATTCTCGTTTCGGGCATGGTAAACTTTAAATTCACATCAGCCATTTGAAATTTAGGATTATTATTCACTTTTTCAAGAAATAAAGGAATAATCTTCTCTAATTTATCAATGCTGGTTGCCTGAAGTACATATTGAATGGGCATTGAAGTTCTTCGGCTTCCAAAGGTAGATTGTTGCTGCACAAAAGCACGAGCTTCACTTTCTTTCTTAACCGCTGCCGAAAGCCTATCGGCAAATTCCGATTGAGATGTTTTTCTATCTTGAAGGTCGGGTAACATTACACGCACAAACCCTAAACCACTTCTTGAAAGTGAAATATTGGCGGTACGTTCAGGAACAACACTATCCACAATTTGAGAAATTTTCTCAGTATAATCACGCACAAATTCATAAGTAGCACCTTCGGGAGCTGAAGTGCGAATGGTTAATTGGGAACGATCTTCTAAAGGTGCCATTTCCTGAGGAACTACATTCCACAATAACACAATCAATCCCATGGTTAATGCAATTATCGCAAGCGAAATCCATTTTTTATCAAGAAAATAGTTCAATCCATTTTCATAAACACGGTTTAATCCTACGAAAAAAGGTTCTGTTTTTGTGTAAAACCAATTATGTTTTTCTCGCCTTTTGAGTAATTTGGACGAAAGCATAGGCGTAAAAGTCAACGCCACAAAAGAAGAAATAAGCACAGCACCAGAAACCACTATACTAAACTCCCGGAACAGTCGGCCGGTAAGTCCTTCTAAAAAAACAATCGGAAAGAAAACTGAAACTAAAGTAATGGTTGTAGAAATCACCGCAAAGAAGATCTCCTTTGAACCATCGATTCCTGCCTGCGTGGGCGACATTCCTTTCTCAATTTTCTGGTATATATTTTCGGTAACCACAATGGAATCATCCACCACCAAGCCCACCGCCAGCACAATAGCGAGCATCGATAGTACATTGATAGAAAAACCAGCTAAGTACATGATAAAGAACGCACCAATAAGCGAAACAGGAATTACCGCCACAGGAATCAGGGTAACACGCCAATCGCGAAGGAACATAAAAATAATCAAGATTACCAGACCGAAAGCTATATAAATCGTTTCGCTCACTTCATTGATAGAAGCTCGTATAAAGCGAGTATTATCAAAAACGATTTCTGTTTTAACATCTTCGGGTAAATCTTTTTTCATCATTTTTACCCTTCTTCCCACTTCGTCAGAGATTTCAATCTGATTGGCTCCAGGTTGGGGGATAATTACTGCACTTACCATGGGAACACCATTGAGGCGAAGAATATTTTTCCGATTTTCGGGATCTAATTCAGCTTTTCCAATGTCACCAAAACGAACTACCCTGAAATTATCCTCTCTGATGATTAGATTATTGAATTCCTCTGGAGTTTCCATCAACCCGAGTGTACGAATGGTCATTTCAATTTTATCACCTTCAATACTTCCCGAGGGCAATTCCACATTCTCGCGGTCGATAGCACTTTTCACTTCCATGGGTGTGATATCGTAAGCAGCCATTTTCACTGGGTCGAGCCACAAACGCATGGAATAACGGTTTTCGCCCCATATTTCCACAGCACTCACATTTTGAATGGTTTGGAGCTGTTCTTTTACAGTCAGTTCGGTAATTTCGGTCAACTCAAGCAAAGATCGTTGATCACTTCTGACTGTAATTTGAATAATTGGATTGGCATCGGCATCAGCTTTCGATACAGAGGGCGGATCACAATCGCGAGGTAAATAACTTTGAGCCCGTGAAACTTTATCCCGCACATCGTTGGCAGCAGTTTCCAAATCGACATTTAATTCAAATTCTACCGTAATACTACTTGATCCTTGTCGGCTTCTACTCGACAAAGAGCGTATTCCTGGAATTCCATTTATATTTTGTTCGAGCGGTTCAGTAATCTGTTTCTCGATAATTTCAGCATTAGCTCCGGGATATCCCACATACACATTGATAATTGGATTATCCACATTCGGATATTCCCGAACGCCCATGTAGCTGTAGCCAATTATTCCCATCAACAGAATAACCAACACAAATACTGTTGCTAAAACTGGGCGGCGTATACTTAATTCTGAAATATTCATTTGTTTAAAATAATTTGAAATTTGGAAATTTGAAGGTTTGAAGATTTGAAGATGAACAGGTTTATAAAGTGTTTTATATCTTATTCTTATCTCTTTATCTTTTGTCTTTTGTCTTTTATCTTTTGTCTTTTATCTTTTATCTTTTGTCTTGACTCTTGACTCTTGGCTCTTGCCTCTTGACTCACTTTCCGTCGTCCGTTGTCCGCCGTCCATCAATCTCATCAATCACCACTTCACTTCCATCCCTGAGTTGCATTACTCCTGTGATAAGTAAGGTATCACCTACTTCAAGTCCATGAGTTATTTGCACCGATGAAGATGTACGCAATCCTTTTTTCAATTCCACCTGTTTGGCTTTTCCATTCTTATAGACATAAGCAATATCCCGTCCCATTTCGGCTACCGATGCAATACTTGGAATAACAACGGCATCATCAATTTCTCTCAATACAATTTCAATTGCTGCTGAATGTCCAGGTTTAAGTTTTCCTGAAGGATTAGCGTACAACGCCCTTGCTTTGAGCGAAAGTGTTTTCTCATCGAGCGTAGTTTCTACTGCATATACTTTAGCTGGATAACTTATAGTATCTCCTTCAATGCTGAAATGAATAGTAGTGCCAGGTTTGATATTGCTAGCATGTTTTTCGTTCACCGAAAACTCTATTTTCAAAGGCGATATTTTAGTAAGTCGTGCCAATGAAGTTCCTGTGTTGGCAAAAGCTCCCTCACTGACTTTTCTCAATCCGACAATTCCATCGAAAGGTGCTCTCAATTCTGTTTGAGAAATCCGAGCTTTCACAAGCTCAATATCAGCTTGCAGTTTCTCCAAATCAGTACTTACCGCTTGGTATGCTTCCTGACTTACCGCATCTTTTTCGAGCAAAGTCTTCTGGCGATTCACACGTTCACGTGCTAATGGGATTTGGGCTTCTAACTTTTTCAATTCTGCCAATAAAGGTTTATCATTAACTTTGGCAAGTAAAGTTCCTTTACGTACAAAAGTTCCTTCCTTGAAATAAATATTAGTAATCTTCCCTGAAGTTTCAAAAGAAAGATCTATTTCTTCGTCGGGTAACAATTGCCCCTTGGTACGATACGAATCTATAAGCTCCTGATGAGTAAGTATTATGGCGTTTACATGCAAGCTCTTACTCTCCTTTGATTTCGGCTTGTCAGATTTTGTAGTTTTTGGCTCATTAATATCTCCCTTATGCATTATTTTGGGTAAAATAATAATGCTTAGAATCACAATTCCGAGGAGAGAAAAAAGGATTATTTTCGATTTTTTGTTCATGATGATATTTTAATACTTAATTCGGAGGATATAAGAATTTTTAAGAAACGGCTAAAGTACAGAAAGTTTTTATATAAAAAAGCTGGTTTTTGACAATAGTGAGTTTTTAACTATTTTTTTAAATGTTTTATAAAGCAAATTGTGAGGAATTAGTACAATGGAAGAGGAAATTTTACTTTTGATAATTGCAGACCTGCATTGCAGCCCTTCTATTGGTTTAAATTTTAGAAACTGACACTTTTTTAAGGCTAAAATATAAGCTGACACTTAGCATTCAAAACAAATCATCAGTTTTTATTGTTGATACTCATGTTTATTTTACAAATTCCAATCTCAACTTATGTTAGCAAACCGAATCGACCGTCGAATATTAAAAGAACTTCTTCATAAAGAAACATTTACACGCCAAACTATCTCCTTTTACAAATACTTTGAAATAGAGAATCCGCAAGATTTCCGTGATATGCTTTTCATGAAATGGACTGAATTTGCCTGTTTCGGTAGGATTTACATAGCCCGCGAAGGTATTAATGCGCAAATGAGCGTTCCCGAACATCATTTTGATGAATTTATGGCCTTTTTGTATTCCATCACCGAATTAAATCAAGTTCCTATCAAACATGCCATTGAAGATGATGGAAAATCTTTTTTCAAACTCACCATCAAAGTTCGACCTAAAATTGTTGCCGATGGCTTGGAACATGGAACTTACGATTTATCAAAAGTAGGGAAACATCTCACTGCCATTGAGTTCCATGAGGCATTGGACGAGCCTGAAACAATTGTGGTAGATATGCGCAACCATTACGAAAGTGAAATTGGACATTTTAAAAATGCTTTTTGTCCTGATGTTGATACTTTTAGAGAAGAAATTCAATTGGTGGTAGATCAATTCAAGGACGACAAAGACAAGAAATTTTTGCTGTATTGTACAGGCGGAATTCGTTGCGAAAAAGCGAGTGCATTCTTACTCAACGAAGGTTTTACAGATGTTTCGCAACTATATGGAGGAATTATTGAATATGCTCAGCAAATAAAGCAGCTTGGAATTGAGTCTAAATTTTACGGAAAAAACTTTGTTTTTGACGAGCGTTTGGGCGAATCAATAGATGGTCAGATAATTTCGCACTGTCACCAATGCGGAAAATCGGCCGACACGCACACCAACTGTGCCAACGAAGATTGCCATTTGCTGTTTATACAATGTAAAGCATGTGCCGAAAAATACGAAGGTTGTTGCTGTGAGGAATGTCAAACAATTTTCCACTTACCCGAAGAAGATCGTAAAAAACTACGCATCGAGAATTCCGAAAAATATGCTTCGAGCAAAATATTCAAAAGTAGATTGAGACCAGATCTGAAAGGGATGCAATAGTAATACCACAACCTCCTACTTTTTTGGAGTTAATAATGGACAAGCGGTTTCCTTACAGCTTGATAAGACGTTATTTTCAAAAAACAGGATTTTTTCTCCATATTGTTGTTCTCAAGCGTTTGGGAAACCGCTTGCCCCTCGTTTTGTTTAACTTTTTGTCTTATGTTTAGATTATAGAAGAATATATTAAATGGGGGACAAGCGGTTTCCCAACCGCTTGATTAGTTGTTGTTTTCAAGCCACATTTTTTACCTCGTTTTGTTATTCTCAAGCGGTTAGGAAACCGCTTGTCCCTCGTTTTGTATCACTTCTTGTCCCTCGTTTTGTTTAACTTATTGTCCTATGTTTAGATTAAAGAAAAATATATTAAATGGCGGACAAGCGGTTTCCCAACCGCTTGATTAGTTGTTGTTTTCAAGTCACTTTTTTTACCTCGTTTTGTTATTATCAAGCATTTGGGAAACCGCTTGTTCTTCGTTTTGTCGCTCACTTGTAAGCTTGAATACATATCTTTTATCCTAAAATGGCACAGACTTTAATCCGTGCCATTAAGGGGAAATAACCAAATCAAATTAATCCTCAATCAAAAAAGCGGATAATCAGTTATTCAGAAAACTTGTTCGAGAAATCTCAATACCATAAGGGAAAGAAATGTCTGCTTGATCTTCGGCAGTAATGAATATTTCAGTTACATAATAAGGAGTGACTGTTTTAAGCTGGGATTTTTTCGCATTTTCACTCAACAGTTGACCAATATTCTTTGTACCATTATTCTCTGTTACGATCCAAACAATGTAATTGTTTTTTGGAGGAGTGAGTCTGTCTGCACTCGCCATATTCCTCGCGATAACTTCGATAACATAGTTTTTGTTTTTGTCTTGCTTTATTTTAGCAGTTATTTCGGCTGCTGGTGTAACACTTGAGACTGGAAATTTGGCAGT
Organism: Bacteroidales bacterium; assembly: GCA_038222885.1. Classification (GTDB taxonomy): domain Bacteria; phylum Bacteroidota; class Bacteroidia; order Bacteroidales; family Paludibacteraceae; genus Paludibacter. The sequence goes on from JBBRHJ010000013.1 coordinate 17,971, forward strand.
AGTAGCACATGAAGCTAAAAACAAAACAACTGCTCCAAAAAATAACGATTTTAATGTTTTCATAATAAATTCATTTTAATTTTCACTCCGACTACTATGGTTTTTCGGAAACTACCCCTTTAAAAATGTATGGTCATTTTTATTTTGATATTTCAACAATCAGTAATCCAATTTTGTTGGTATAACCCATTACTGGAGTATATATAATTGTTTTTGAATCGGATACAACTGTACGCTGTTCATTCAAATCTACATTTGCTGGCACCACAAAACTCTTTCCTTCATATTGTTTATCAGTAGATATTGTAATAGTATTGTCATCCAAATTAACAAGTTGGATTAAGTTCGCGTTAGATTCCTTAACAAAAACCGTAAAAAGTTGATTCAAATTTTCAACATTTTTCCTGAGTAATTCACTCCGAACAGACCACGAAAACACCTTGGAACTAAACTCAATATTTTTCAACTCCAAACTGTCAATTTGTAACTCGTATTTTGTTGTAAGTTCAATTTTATCTTTCTCGAATTGTTTTTTGTCACTATTAATTCTGAAATTAGCCCATATAATACAGGCAATGAGCGCAATGAGTAACACGGAACTAAGCGGATTTTTCTTAATGACATTCCAAATCTTTTGCATGACCGTTTGTTTCTTTATACCATCAGCCTTTGGTCGTTGCTGCATAGTTTTCGCTTGTTCAGAATTTTTATTCTCGTTCAATTCATTTTCGTCTTTTTTCATTTTTCTTCATTTTATTTTTTTATTCCTACTCTTTAAGGTTTTTCGGAATCTACCCTTTATATTGATTCTGTAGTTTGGTATCATAACACCTACAAATATATGAATTTATTTTCGAGAATTAACTACATTAGACAATATTTCCAAGCGGTTTCCTTATCGCTTGATTAGTTGTTATTTTAAAGCTCATTTGTTTGTTTCTTGTTTTCTTCTCAAGCGGTTGGGAAACCGCTTGTCCCTCGATTTGTATCACTTCTTGTTCCTATTTTTAGATTATAGATGCTAAAATTGGGTTATAGTCTTAAACCGGCAGAATTTCATTTTTTTTGACTGCTGTAATCGTTGGGAAATTAGACGACTTTGTTTGGGATTGAGACAAAATTCGACTTTTTACAAACGCACAAAAAAATATGCTAAATAGCATATTTTTTAGTGGCTCAATAAATAATTGTAAAAGTCAATGTTCTATAATTATACTAAAATTATTATTTCTGTAAATTCCAAATTGGGACATATTCCAGGTTTTGTTTTTCTGAAGCTGTAATTTCACTCAATCCTTTTTTAAACAGCGTAAGCATATCTGCAGTTCGTACCACCTGATTCATCATCGCGTCAGTTACAGCACCTTTTCTTGGGATAGAAAATCCTTTTCCAATAATATTTGCAGTAAAAAATTGTGTAGGCAAACCATAACCAAAATTAAAACCACTTTGTTTTCCTAAAAGTTCAACGTTCATTGTCGGGATTATAACTGCATTTTTCGAGTCCAATACTAATGAAATGTTTACTTTCAAAATGGCATCAACACCTAATGGGTTAAATAAAGTTGTTTCTCCCTTAAAAGTTCCTGCTAATGGTACCAAGAAAGATTTTGGTTCTAAATCCTTATAGCATCTACTAAAATTCACGTTTCCTCCAGTATCACTCTTGGTATAGCGACTCATTTCTATAAATTCAGGTGTTTTAGTAACCGTCTCGACAGGTAGAATTTGAGCACCATATTGACTGGCAATAATCTGAGTTAATTTTGGGTACAAATCTGCTAAAATAGGATCTAATTGTTCTGCCCTTATTGGGAAGTCGATTGACCTAGTAGTGGTTGTATAGGTGTCGTTACCAGAATATTTTGTTTTTTGCTCGTAAAAAGCCGTTGACCCTTGAATAGCAAAAGAAGTCACAGCAATTTTTTTAATGTCTTCTTGTGGACGTGCGTTTCCTGCATTGCCTTTTTTAAATTCATAATTCATAGTCCCCAATGGGAATTTTTCTTCGCCTTTGGCAACAAAGCCTTCAAAAACTTCAATTTTATTGGTAGTGCTAAAGGGTAATGCCGACATAGAAAACATTCCATAAATTATTCCTTCTGAAATAGTTCCAGTTTCGTCCTTGGCTTTTTCCATTTCAGCAGATGTAACAATAAGATAGGAATTTTTAAAATTCACGTTATTATCGGCATTAATGTGTTTCAACATATAGCCAGGAATGGTAATATTCGCTGCTGGTGTAAAACTTCCCAAAGGAAATGTGGTATAAATTCCTAATCCAGCGGAACCCGCAAGTTCTATAGAAATTCTAGCGTCAGGATTAGTTGGTAAATTGGCAAGTTGAATGCTAAAATCCTTTTTATTATCGATAACACAATTCGTGGTTTTGTTATTAATCGATACTAATTTGATTGCTTTTTCAACTTTCTTAAAAGTGAATGCAGCTTTTTGCCCACTTGATGTGTTGATTTCAATTTTTCGATCTTTATTTGTTGGAGGTACGATAGCGGAGTATATGCCTGTGCCTTGATTTTTAAAAGCCACACCATCTACAGTAACTTTTCCGTCAAGGTTGTACCAAAACAATTTGTCTTTGGGTAAAAACCCGATCGTTATCCAGTCATATCCTCCTTTCCAATCTGAGATATAATCCATAGAAGCCAAACCAATATCTTTAGAAAGTATATTGGTAGCCAAACCTCCAGTCATTAAAACCTGACTCAAATCGGCTGTTGATTTAGCCACTCCCATAACTGAACTTCCCACTTTACCTGCGACTTTAGCAACATTCAAAAGTGCTTTTTGAAAAAAACTACTACCTGATTTTTTATTAGAGTTTGTTGAGGTACTGTCGGTGGATGCAGAACTCTCTTTCTTTTTAAGAATATTTCCGAACTGTGCATGCGAATTAATGTTGAATGCAATAATGAGTAAAATCGCTAAAATGTTTTTTAGTTTCATGATTAATTGATTTAGAAGAATAATTAATTGACAAAAGTTGGTTCGCTCCTGGCCGTGTGTCTATACGACAAAAAGCATATTTTATAAATTATTTTTTGCTGAATTTTTTGCTGAATTTCAAATTTCCATCAGTACATTCCATGATATAAAATCCCGAAGTTAGATTCTGTACATTTAAACTAAAATCAGTCCCAGATAGATTCTGCTTTTCTAGAACGGTTTGTCCTGTAAGTGAAATAATTTTCAACGACCCGTTTACAAGCGAATTGGGCAGTTTTAAGTATAGATTTTTAGTGGTTGGATTAGGATATAGTTTCAAATCGACAGAATTATCTATCCTTTCGATTGCTGTTAAAGTTGGGAATTTTGATGATTTTGTTTGTACAATAGCAATATCATGGCGAAAAGACGAACTTGTTGAATAAGTTCCGTATGCCGTAGTCATATTGGGTGCTGCATTGAAGCCTGTTAAGTTCACACTGCCAAAAGAAGTGGTAGGCAAAGGTGGATTTGAACTTGGAATTGCAACATCCTCGGCATAAAAACCTGCGCCTAATAGATAGGTATCGTTGAACGCCGTAATAAAGGTTTGATTTACTGATGGGGCTTTTCCGCCAGTTATAAATCTTTCCATGTTCCAATTGATATCCGTTTCAATAATTGCACTTGCGTGTTTGGTTGCATCGGCAGGATAAACTGAATTTACGCCAATAGAGTAAGCGGCTGTTTTAACGAAACTCATCACAATAAGTAATTTCCCGTTCGGTAAAGACAAAAACTGATTACTATTTCCAGTTGCTTGAAAAGGATTATCCAATGTTGTAGAATAATCTTTGGCTTTTATAAAATTTAAGTCTTTATCTGTTTCCATCATCCCATCAAAAGCATTTACATAAGATGCACTTACAGCTGCCATCGGATGGGGTAAACTTAGAAATGCCCCTGGGTTTACATAAAATTGATTCCAACCAAACACTAGATTTCCATTAGCTCTGTTTACTTGGAAATTTGAAACTCCACCAACAAATGTTTGTGCATTGGTTACAGTTCCCGATGAGTTTAGTGATATTAAAGTAGAGCATCCATAGGTAAAATTATCAATTGGATGTTCAACACCATCAAAAATAAAACCGGTTTTTCCAAAATTGAGAACAAAAAGATGAACGTTTTCGTCCTTATCAATGAACTTGTCTTTTAGGTAGTAATTACCATCGCTCGATCCTATTCTGGTTCCACTACCGTCTTTGAACCACAATGTATTCCCATTTGAATCCAATTTGTACAAAGGATAATTGCCTGAAGGATTCCAACCCCAAAAGAATACATTGCCCGCATTTGAAACTGCTAATTTAAAAATTTGATTGCTTGCACTCCCTAATGTTCCCATTGCGAAAGTTTTCGCCCAAAGTGTATTTCCAGAAGAATTAAATTTAGCAATAACTCCCATTTTAAATGCTGAAGCAGGAATTGTAATGCCATTGCCAAAATCAAAATCTGTTGTACTCACAAAAGCACCACCTATATAAAAATTGCCTGCATCGTCAGTAGTGATACAATCAAAGTTGACTGGTATATTAATAAATGAACGAATAACTGAAGAAGCTCCAGTTGCGGAATTTATCTTTCCAAAAAACTTAATATTCCCAGGATAGCTTAATTGTGGCGGTGCCGTAATAGTAGTTGAACCAAAATAAGCAGCCCCTAATGCTTGACCACCCATCAAAATTTCTGAGCCATCTGCTGTATATTTCAGATGTTTAAAAGTAGTTCCACCAATCGAACCTGTATTAAATGCCCAATCCCAACCGCCACCAATTTGTGCGTTAACTTGTAGGACTGCTACTATCGTAATTAAAGTAATTATTTTTCTCATAAATTCATTATTTTCAACTATTTATATATTCGAGTTTATTATTAATCTGGCTTAATCACCCCAACTCATTCGTATTAAATTTGAATTAAATTTTTAAAAACTTTTTCGTAAATTTCAAATTTCCATCGGCACATTCAATTATATAAAATCCTGGCCTTAGGTTATTAACATCTATATTAAAATCAACAGCTTTCAGATTTTGTTGTTCCAAAACGGTTTGACCTGTAAGTGAAATGATTCTCAACCTTCCATTTTCAAGCGTATTGGGCAGTTTTAAGTATAAATTTGTAGTGGCTGGATTTGGATATAGTTTCAGATCTGTTGAATTTAAAAGCAATGTATTGGTTGTTATCGTTGGAAAATTAGATGATTTTGTTTGTACAATGGCAATATCTTTCCTCATCGTAAAAGAGCTTGAATAGATTCCGTAATCGGTAGTTAACTCGGGTGAAGCATTAAAACCAGTTAAATTCACGGAGCCATAAGAAGTGGTTGGTAAAGGTAAAGGGCTTATATTCTCCGCAAAAAAGGTAGCAGTCATTGCATAGGTATCATTATAGGCTGTGATATATTCTGGGCTTGATGTAGCTGATTTTCCACCCGTAATAAATTTAGTTATATTCCAGTTATTATCCGTTTCTACAATGGCACTGGCATCTTTATTGGCATCTGCGGGATAAAAATATTCACCTACAATATACTCGCCCTTCTTTCCAAATGGACTAATGTAAACTAATTTTCCGTTCGGCAAAGCCAAAAATTTTAACCCATTATTTTGGAAGCCAAAAGGATTATCTAAGGTAGTACTATTGTCTTTTGCTCTAATAAAATTAAAATTTTTATCTGTTTCTATCATCCCACTAAACCGTTTTGCATAAGTAGCACCATAAGAAGCCATTACATGGGGCAAATTGTTGAAAGGTGCAGCATTGGTAGTGTTTTCCGCCCAGCCGAAAGTGATATTTCCTGTTGTTCTATTCACTTGATAGTCGTAGAAAAATCCATCATAAGTTTGAGCTTTGGTAATGATTCCTGAAGCATCCAACGAAATAATGGTTGATTCGCCATACACTTTTGTTGTTCCAGGATAACGAACTCCATCGAAGTCAATACCACCCACTTGCATCCCTAATAAATGCACATTCTCTTCATTATCAATAAATTTATCTGTTGAAATCCCTTTCTCAGCTTTTAGCCCATATTCGTTGAATGCATCCTTATACCAGAGTGTATTTCCATTGCTATCTAATTTATAAAGCGGCGTATTCACTTTACTATTAACCCTGTTGTTATTTCTACCCAAAAAGTAGATGTTTCCTTTGCTCGAAACCGCTAACTTTGAAACCTCATTACTAATAATTCCTTCTTTGCCCATCGCAAAAGTTTTTGACCAGACAGCATTTCCAGCAGCATCAAATTTAGCTATTATCGCATTGCTTGACATTCCTGAAGCTATAACTCCATTTCCAAAATCGATATCAGTATCACCTGTTTTGGTAGCCCCAATAAAAAAATTCCCAGCATCATCCGTAGTGATACAATGAATAGTAAATTGTATGCTTATAAATGATTTAAGAATAGTGGCAGTTCCTGTACTAGAATTAATTTTACCCAAAAATCTAATTTGACCAGGGGATGTTGATATTTTAGGAGCTATAATTGTTGTTGAACCAAAATAAACTGATGCCACTGCATCTCCACCAAATAGGATATCTTTTCCATCGGCAGTGTATTTCATGTATTTGATGTTTGCACCACCAAGACTGCCTGTTGTAATTGCCCAATCCCAGCCACCACCAATTTGTGCGTTGGCTTGTAAAATTGTAAAAAGTACAATTGAAGTAATTATTTTTCTCATAAGTTTCTTGTTTAAATTTAGCTAAATCTCATGTTATTTATTTACATAAAAACTGCTGGTCAAAATTGAGATTTTTTAAAACAAGAAACAATACGCTGTTTGTAGTATTTTTTAGAATCAACTACGTGGAAAAGGGAGAATTCTAAAATACTCAAATCAAGTAAACCGCTGCCCATAAAATCACAATCAATCTACTGGGCTTTGGAAATGGGAGTTGGTAGTAATGATTGTTTCGGTCAGTATTAAAAAAACAGAACCTTATATGAATAATAGAGTTTATATAAGTTGAAATCTTATCGACCCCACAACCCCTGACCTCACCCCAACCCTCTCCAAATGGAGAGGGAGTAAGAAGGGAGAAAGAGCGATATTTGCATATTCTAAAAAATAAAAATCCTGGTCATAAAGCCCTCATTTGGGGGTTTGGAGATCAAAAGCAAAATCAATAATGCTAAGCAATAATATAAAATATCCCAACTTATATATTGTTTAATGTAAATCTTGGCGGAGGTTTGAAAAAGAAAAGCAATTTACTAAATGCTTGGTGAATAATTACAGCAACAAGGAAAATGTAGACAGGGGTTGAAAATAGCTTGATTAGATATTCATTTCATGCAGTTTTCAAATGTTCGTCCCTCATTTTGTTTCAGCAGCTATGCAAAAAGACCTCATAAGTTTTGAAAACTTGTGAGGTCTAAGTAAATATAGTGCTTACCAATAATCGTTCATAAGCCCACTTTGGGAAACTTTAACTGGGCTATTTATATGAGCAGTTCGACTGCTAAAAGTGCTTATTCAGATGAATTGTTTATGCTTCAATCATTATTTACAGCAACTTATGAATATGTGTTCAGCCTATTTTTAAAACGGCAATTTCAACATATTGTCGTCTGGTGCTTGATCCTGAGAGCGTTTTTGCAAATTAATATCTTTACCTACTTTAAAATTAATGCTATAGTTTAGCATGATAAGGTTTTTAAAACCCATATAGGTTTCACTTTTTTGATATAATGTACTGTTGTCAATTTCGCTTGAATTATAGAACAGTTTATTTGTAAACGGATTAAGAGCTAAGAGTGTAAGGCTGCTGTTATTTTTAAATTGTTTTGATAAACCCATCAGATAAAACGGTGCATTTCGTGATATTTCTTGCCCATTTACATTGGGTCCATTGATACTAAATACAGCAAAAACCCTGAACTCCTTTGGTAGCGGGCACATTAACTGCGAATTAAAGCTCCAACTATTCAAATCTATGGCAGGTATTTGGTCGAGATATTTTTCGATGTGAGATTTAAAATATCTGAAACTGGAGTTAAATATTACAGGTCCAATCTGAGCATACAACGAAAGGTTTAATCCTGTTTGATAACCGTTTGATAAATTTACTGGATACTTTTCGAATATTTTTGTACCCGCTTTTAGCTGAGTTATATTTTGAATTAAACCAGTTTGGTATTCAAAAAACAATTGAGGTGTTATATTTCCCGAGAACTTACTTTTTCCGTACTTAATGCTGTTCGACAGTTGGAAATTATCGCGATAAGCTGGTATCAAGTTGATATTTCCGCGATTTTCCGTCAAACTATCCACATAGCTTACAAATGGATTTAATTGCGAATTTGATGGTCTGAAAACTCTCCTAGAATAGTTGAGTTTCAGTGTGTTTTTGTCGTTTATTTTATATTGCATGTTAGCGTAAGGCAGTGGCGAAAAGTAATTTGCAGTATTAGACGTGTTAATATCTACTTTTGATAGCTCGAACCTCGACCCAACTTTTGCACTTCCTTTTTTAAATGTTTTACTAAATTCTGCAAACATAGATCCTTTCAAATTAGTATATTCAAGATTTGGAGCATTTGAGCCGGATCGTATATTCTCGATATAGTTGTAATTATAATTTAGGTTTATGCCTGAATTAAAGTTATATACGCTATCGAATGGAAGGTTATAATTGGCACGTGAATTTATGCTGTTGCTACTGGTATTATTTTCTTCGTACCGAATGGGCGAGCGTGACAATTCAGCATCATTTTGATCCAAAAATACATTTTGATAATTTGAATTATTCAAGTTTTTAAGGCTTGTATTGAGCGTTGTTTCGAATTCAAATGAATGATCCTTTTTTTTATCAAATTTATGTTTATAATAAACGGAAGAATTAAGCCCACTGTTTACATTGTCCGAATTAATATAGGTTTCATTCTTGTTGAGTAGTACATTATTCCGACTGATGTTATTGAGTTGATAATTATCACTATTTGAGCCATTTCCGTTGTAAGCCACATTGATACTTAAATTGTTAAACTCGTTAGGATCATAAATAAAACCAGCATTGGCATTGCCATTTTTAAAACTTGTATTTGAATTCCCCGTACGATTCAATCCATCAATCCCTGATATTCTGTTCAGATTATTGATAAAATTCATTTTCCCCAAACCACCATTGCCCGATACGTAAAAGGATATTTTTTTAAGTCCATAATCCAAACTGGCATTGGCTCTTGCCATATAAATATCAAGACTTTGAGGGAACAATACACCGTTAAGCATACCTTTTAAACCAAAGCTCATTTCACGGTCGGTAATAATGTTAATCACGGCATCCACATCTGCATCATATTTCCCTGTTGGATTGGTTATTACTTCCATCTTGCTTACCTGCGATGGATGAAGTTTTTTCAGATAACTTTTATCGCGGGTAATTCCATCCACTTCAATTACTACATTTGTTTTGCCCTCAACAGTTATATTCTCGTTGAAATAATCAACCTGTACGGATGGTACTTTGCGCAATACATCAAGACCATCGGTCGAAGTTTTCTTCATATCGGTGGAAATTCCATAGATTGTTCGGTCGGACAGCTCTTTTACCTGAATTTTTGAACCATTGATAGTAATCTCTTTTAAATTATATATGGATGGAGCAAGTTCTATATTGCCAACATTAACAATTCTACCCGCTGTATTTAAATTTAGGGCTACCGTTTGAGTTTTAAAAAATGACTTTGCAATCCTTAAACAATAGCTCTTTGTTGTATCAGCTTTCATCAGGGTAAATGAGCCCTCCGTATTAGTATAAAATGTTTCAATCTTATTGCTATCAGGCAATTGTAATAAATCAACAATGGCAGTTTCTACTGGTATTTTATCTTCCATACCTAAAACACGCCCTGTTATTACTTTGCGTGCAAAAGCTGTGTTTGCTGAAATACACAATATTAAGAAAAATAATTTAGTTCTCATTTTTAAGAATTGGGATGGAAAAGATTAGAAATAGAAACTTGGTTTATGTTTAATGGAGTCAAAGAAGAGTAATATCTAAGAAATAATTGAGTACTCCCCATAAAAGCGAAAAACTTTCACGACACGTGTGAAACGAAAGTTTTAATCGAATAATTCCTTGTATGGACTTTCGTTGAGGATTTCAGTTGCTCTTTGAAAGTCCAAGACATTAATTCTTATATCAATACTTTCAATGGCATTCAACCCAGAGTATGAAGATATAACTGATGACGCAGGATTGTCTGAATCTAAGATTGTATAAATATCATATTCTTCCAAAATGCTTTGAATATCCTCTGCAATCACTCTGTCTTCTATTGTTATAAGAAGTTTCAAGTCGTTTGTATCCATAATTTTAAATTTCTTCTATTAGTAATATTTTGAATTTTTACCCGAAATAGATAATTATTCATTGTGTAAATAGTTTTTTTTACTGCTAACCTAAAACTTTTATTGTTTCGTAATTTCGGTTTGGGCTTCAATAGTCATTGGTATATTCATGGTATTACCCTGATTCTTAACAGTCATTGAACCTGAGTATTTTTTTTTCTCAGTTGAGTTTATAATCAATCCTGTTTTTGTATCTATTGTAATTGTACCCGTTGAATTTCCTTTAATATCGAATGACATAGGTGCTTTATCGTCAGTATTAGGAATCGACTCTAACTCCGATGTCATTTCCAACTGGGCTAAATTCACATCAGAACTTACAAGGGTAATGGTATTGAAAATCATTCCGGACATTCCTCCACCTGACAAACTATAGGACGTTTCCCATTTGTCGCTTGTTTTTACTTCTTTGTCGGGCATATAAGCAAATAATGGTTCTATCATCGACTGTATGCTCGATTCTTTAACGACCATGTCTATTTGTTTTTTCAATTGATCTTTTTTATTATCTGGTACTGAGTCCAAACCGAGCAAAATGTTGTCTCTAAATGTTTTATAATCTACAAAACCTGAAAATTTACCCGAGGTAGAAATTTTAGCAATAATGCTATATGAGCTGAATCTGTTCATCATTTGCTCCAAGTATTCTGCTTTTTTTGCCACTGTTGCTGAGTTAGTTTCACGGGTTCCACCTGGCGAGGTCGACTTAGATTGAATGGTATCAAAGCGGAATTCAATACTCATCATATTGTTATCTTGCGAAAGCAGCTTGTAACTAATGGCACTCACAGAATTAACAGTAGAGGTGAAGGAATTGCCATTAAATGAACTCACTACATTCTGATTGCTGGTAGACTTCATCTTATACACTTTATCTTTATCCAAATTAAACTTCAGCATTACTGCAGATTGCGAAAACACAGTGAAGCAAAGTGTTAGTGTGAAAATAGTTAGCAGAATCTTTTTCATTTTAGTTTATTTTTAAATTTTATATTTATGGTGTTTTAAATTGAATACAGGATAAATTCGTAGCTGAAAATGAGAATGGAAGTACAGAGCCAGACATACAACTATAACTGGATTGATTATATTTTGATTAATATTTTGTAAAGTTATTGTATATATACAAATAACTGGATGAAGAAAGATTAAACTTTATTTATTTTTAACTATAATCAATGACTATGATTTTCAAGCAAAACATTTATTGTTTTTTAGTCTATTAAGATTCTCAATTTTATAGTTGTTACCTAAATTAAAGATAGTTGAACAATCTATTCAGTTTGTAGAAAATTTGAACTAGACTAAACATTTTTCCAATATATATGTTATAACATACAAAGTTCAACAAATATAATGTATGGACTTTATAGTATTATGTATTACGCCTTTATTGAGGCAATTAAAAACAAAATTATCAATATGGAAAAGCCAGTTATTGCACAAAAAAGTCCTTATGTATTGGATATGCAACCCGGAAGTTATTATTATTGCACCTGCGGGAAAAGTGCCAATCAACCATTTTGCGATGGTTCTCATAAAGGAAGTTCGTTTGTACCGAAAAAAGTAGAAGTTGCTGATATAAAAAAAGTAGCATGGTGTGGTTGCAAACACTCTGTGAATTTGCCGTTTTGCGATGGAAGTCACGCAAAGCTGTAAATTAGAGGGAAAAAACATACATATAACAACTTCACCAGCATAATAATGGTAAGCGTTGTTCTAATTTTAGTTTGGGAAATAGCATTTTCACCTTATACCAAATTATTTAAGTTGTAAATCAAAGAATGCATTTAGAAGATGAAATAAAAGGGCGTTTCAGAAACGAGTACCATAAAGGGTTGATAAATCTCACTTATACAACTCGCATACTTGGCTATCGGTTCCTTCAGGAGTTGAAAAAACATGAAATAACTGAGCAACAATATAATGTGTTACGTATACTTCGTGGTTTTCGGGTTGAGGCTCCCTTATCAATTGGCTTCATAAAAGAGCGTATGCTCGACAAGGATTCTGATGTGAGCCGATTAGTCGACAGACTGTATATCAGTGGTTTGTTGATTCGATATGAAGACAAAATAGACCGGCGAAAAAGGTCGGTGGAAATTACCCAAAAGGGATTGGATTTATTAACCAATATGCTCGAAACCGAGTTGGAGTTCGATAAATCACTTAAAAACCTAACTGTCGAAGAAGTGGAGCAATTAAATTATTTGTTAGATAAAATAAGGGAATAAATTATTCCCTTATTTTTTACGCACAAGCCCTCTCCCGTTCACAGTGTTTATGAAATTAACTCTGCAAGTTTGGCTATTTCTATTCATGATAGTATTATAAAATTCAATCACTGGCTTTTCTCAAAATTTGGGTAAATAGTTGAATTATTATTTAAAATCCAGAATAGACTTGTTTATCAAGTTCGGATTGAAATAAATATCGTAAATTTGCATCAAAAAAATAATTAAACTATCATGGAAGAACAAGACAATCAACTTAACATCGAATTATCAGCCGAAATTGCCGAAGGAATTTATTCAAATTTAGCAGTTATCTCTCACTCAACATCGGAATTTGTTGTAGATTTTATACGCATTATGCCTGGAACTCCTAAGGCCAACGTAAAATCGAGAATTATACTCACTCCTGAACATGCCAAACGATTGCTGTTTGCACTACAAGAAAACATTGCCAAGTTTGAGGCTCAAAATGGTAAAATAAAAATTGCTGACAATCAATTTGTTCCGCCAATGCCTATGGGATTTGGAGGAGGTGAGGCTTAATTC
>JBBRHJ010000014.1:0-30287 GCA_038222885.1 Bacteroidales bacterium
ATTTATGAAGCAGTTTTTGAAATACACTTTAGCAACCATAGTGGGGGTCATTGTGGCTTCTCTTTTAGGCTTTTTTATTATGTTAGGCATTATTGGTGCTATTGCCAGTTCGTCCGACAAAGCCACCGAAATAAAGGAAAACAGCGTTTACCAACTTGATTTATCGGGCATGTTGGTGGATAGATCCGATGACAATCCTTTTGGAGCTGTATTTGCCGAAGCCATGGGGCAGCAAGTACAAACACAATTGGGTTTAGATGATGTATTGGCCAATATCGAAAAGGCTAAAAAGAACGATGACATTAAAGGTATTTATCTTAAAGGGGGTACTTTGATGGGTGGATTAGCATCGATCAAGGAAATCCGTGATGCCTTGGTTGATTTCAAGAAATCCGGGAAATTCGTAATCGCTTATGCCGATACTTATATGCAAAGCAATTATTATTTAGCAACGGTAGCCGATAAAGTTCTTATCAATCCAGAAGGAATGCTCGAATTCAAAGGGCTTTCGGGAGAGTTGATGTTTTTCAAAAACACACTCGATAAATTAGGCGTAGAAATGCAAGTAATTAAAGTTGGTACTTTCAAATCGGCAGTAGAACCTTTTATCAATACCAAAATGAGTGACGCCAATCGCGAGCAGGTTACGGTATATATGAACTCGATTTGGAACACTATGTTGAATGAAATTTCTGGTTCACGTAAAATATCCGTGGATTCGCTGAATGCTTTTGCCGATAAAATGATGTTGTTTCAACCAACTGTAAAATCGAAAGAATATGCATTGGTAGATTCTTTGGTTTATGCCGACGAAGTGGATAGTATTCTCAAAAATTACAACAAAGATTACAAGATTGTGAAGAACTCAGCCATGACTAAATTGGCTGATGATAGCAAATTTGAAAAATCGAAAGTGGCTGTTATTTATGCAGTGGGTGGTATCGATGGTGGTGATAACGATGGTATAGTGTCGGATAAATTAGTAGAAACTATTAATGATGCAGCCAAAGATGATGCTATTAAATCGGTAGTACTTAGAGTAAGTTCTCCAGGTGGAAGTGCTTATGGCTCAGAACAAATCTGGCGCGCATTGACTAAATTGAAAGAGAAAAAACCATTGGTGGTTTCTATGGGTGATTACGCAGCATCAGGTGGATATTATATTTCTTGTATGGCCGATGTGATTGTAGCTCAACCAAACACAATCACGGGTTCGATTGGTATTTTCGGATTGATTCCTAATATTCAAGGATTGAATGATAAATTAGGTTTGTCGTACGATGGCGTAAAAACTAACAAACTAGGTGATGCAATTTCTATCAATAGACCTTTCCGTCCAGAGGAAAGAGAATTGATGCAGAGTTATGTAAATCGTGGTTACGAATTATTTGTTAAACGTTGTGCTGATGGTCGTAAGAAAACTACTGATCAGATTAAAGCAATTGCCGAAGGACGTGTTTGGACCGGTGTAGATGCTTTGAAAATTGGTCTTGTGGATAAAATTGGCGGTATAGATGAAGCAATAGTAATAGCTGCCAAAAAAGCCAAACTGACTGCTTATAATGTAAAAGAATTGCCAGTGAAAGAAGATTTTGCAACAAAACTGATGAAAGGTTTTGGCGAAGATATAGAAACACGCATCATGAAAGCTCAATTGGGCGAACAATATAAAATATTCAAAGAAATTAGAAATGTCGAGAAATTCAATGGTATTCAAGCTCGTTTACCTTATGAATTAATCGTTAGATAAATTCCTATTTTGTGTTTTTATAAAAGCTAATTTAAAGCGATTCTGTGTGATACAGGGTCGCTTTTTGAATAAAGAAATGACAGCCTCCTAAATCCCAGCTTCACCCCAACCCTCTCCATGAAGAGAGGGAGAAAAAGGGGGGCTTTAAGTCATGTTCTACCTATTTCTAAACATTCATTTAACAAAAAAACGTTATTTTAAATACCTATCTGATTGATGGCTTATTATTAGTTTACATTCAATAATCTCAACTTATGCAACAACATAAATTTACGGCTCAGAGTAGAATGAGCGAACTTATCAACGAAGATGTTACCATACTTTCTTCGATAAGTCGTTTTGGTATTTCCTTGGGTTTTGGGCATATAACAGTGCAAGAAGCCTGCGAACGCAATGACATTCATTGTGAGACTTTTTTGGCTATTGTCAATTTTCTTTCGGAAGGTGGAAATGTAGATTTGATAGAAAACTATGAACATATTTCAATTGAAAGTGTAATTAACTACCTGAAAAACGCGCATTTATACTTCCTAGATTACAAATTACCAGCCATACGGACGCAATTAATCGAAGCGGTGGAATCTACTGGCAAAGGAAATAAATACAGTGATGTTTTTCTGAAATTTTTCAATGAATACTTTGAGGAAGTCAGTAAGCACATGAGTTACGAAGAAAGAGTGGTTTTCCCTTATGTACTCGATTTATTAAGTGGCCATTATAAAGGCAAATATCGCATTGCCGATTTTGAGAAACAGCATTCTGATGTGGATTCAAAATTAGCAGAACTCAAAAATATCCTGATTAAATATTATCCTGCTAACGGTGTGAATTACCTTTTGAACGATGTGCTATTTGACTTGCTTTGGTGCGAAAAGGATCTCGCGACTCACAATCAGGTAGAAGATTATTTTTTTGTGCCAGTAATAGAAGCTATCGAACGAAAAATAAACAAAGCAGTATGAACGAGTTATCGTTAAAAATAGCTATTGCAGAGCCTTCGGCAATTATCAGAAGTGGATTGAGTGTGGTGCTGAAACGAATTCAAGGCAATCATATTCAAACTTTTGAAATATCGTCGTTCGACATGATAGTGAATTACCTGAGAGTTCATAAGCCCAATGTATTAATCCTGAACCCTGTTTCGTGGGGTGTGGTCGATTTGCAAAAACTCAAAGAAGATAGTGGACATTCACAATTGAAATGCTTTGCTCTTATCACAGGAATGGTAGATGAAAGTATTCTCAAACAATACGATAACAAAATAACTGTGTATGATAATGTAGATAATTTGAAACACAAACTCGAAAAACTACTAGACAAATCTTCTCACAGTTCGACCGACGACACTGGCAATCTGAGCGTTCGCGAAAAAGAGATTTTGACCTGCGTAGTAAAGGGCCAAACCAACAAAGAAATAGCCGAAAGTTTATTTTTATCGACTCACACCGTTATCACTCACCGACGGAATATAGTCCGGAAATTGGAGATCCACAGTACAGCTGGTCTGACTATTTATGCAATAGTAAATAAACTGGTAGAACTTGACGATATTTAAATCAATGTTTTTCCAATGCCATCATTCTTTTAGCTACAATTTTAGTAAATTTGTTCGCGATTTACAAGCCATGTTTTATGTTGAAAAATAATATATTTTGTTTTATTTTATTTGTGTTTATAGCCACAGCTTCGGCACAGAAAGTTGGACTGGTGATGAGCGGTGGCGGTGCAAGAGGTATTACGCACATTGGAGTAATCAAGGCATTGGAAGAAAACAATATTCCCATTGATTATATTGCCGGAACATCGATGGGGGCTGTTATTGGCTCCATGTATGCCATGGGTCACACAACTGATGAGGTGATAGAAATTCTTAAATCAGAAGATTTCCGCCGATGGTCAACTGGTGAACTCGACCCGAACTATAGGTATTATTACCGAAATTCTGATCCCAAACCTACCATTGCCGAAATAAAGTTCAACCTGAAAAATTTGGACTCACTCTCATTTAAACCCAAATTCCTGCCAACGAATCTAGTTCCGCCACTTCAAATGAATTATGCCTTTGTGGAACTATTCAGCAGAGCCAATGCCTTATCTAAAGAAAATTTTGATAGTTTATTTGTGCCTTTTCGTTGCGTAGCATCGGATATTTATAGGAAAGAAGCTGTCGTTTTTAAGGACGGACACTTGGGTGATGCAGTAAGGGCTTCGATGACTTTCCCCTTCATGTTCAAACCCATTGTAATAAAAAACCGATTGTTGTTCGATGGTGGCATTTACAATAATTTCCCTGTAAATGTAATGCGCGATGAGTTCAATCCTGACATTATGATAGGTAGTGTGGTGACCAGCAACCCACCTGAACCCGATGTAAATAATATATTGGAACAAATAGCCAACATGATAGTTAACAAATCGGATTATACCGTACCCGAAAGTGAAGGCATTCTGTTGAACTTCAATCTTGATAATGTAAACACTTTTGATTTCAACAAAGTGGATGAATTGCTACAACTTGGATACGATGAAGTAATCAAACAATTACCCGAAATTAAAGCAAGAATCAAACGTGAAGTTAGTGCCGAAGAATTGAATAAACGTCGAACAGATTTCAGAAAAAGATTGCCTGAACTCCGATTCAAAAACGTGATTATCACTGGTATTGATAGTTTACAGAGACATTATGTAGAAAACATTATTCACCAAAACAATAAAATATTTAGTAATCAAGCGTTTAAAGAGGGATATTTCAAATTAGTTTCCGACGATAAAATATCGGAAGTAATGCCTCATGCCTATTACAACGATACGACGAAATGTTTTGATCTGAGGTTACACGTACGCACCGAGGATCAGTTAAAAGTGATGGTGGGCGGCAATATTTCCTCTGCTACTACCAATGTGGCTTATTTCGGGTTGAGTTATCAAAACCTACGTGATTATGCCCAAACTGCTCATCTGGATGCTATGTTTGGCAAGGCTTATAATGGAATCAGCCTCGGGTCACGTATTGATGTGCCTAGCGCAAAAAACTGGTATATGAAAGTCTCTTTTGCTCTACATCGTTTCGATTTTTATGCCAAACAAAGTGCATTTTATAATGATGATAGAACTTCTAATTTTAACCAATCCGAAGTATACGGAAAATTCAGCGTTGGATTTCCCATCACCATGAAAGGTCGCATCGAGTTTGGTTTGGGATATGGTGGTTTACAAGATAATTATCGTCAAAATTTTTCACTCACAAACATCGGTCTCGATCAAAGCGACTATCATTTAGGTAGCGTTTTTTCAAAAATTGAAACTAATTCGCTGAATAGTATTATTTACCCCACTTCGGGTGTCAAATATGCCGCTGGAATTCAGCTTGTTGGAGGTGAAGCATCGTTTAAATCCAGAATAGATCCCGACCAATACAATATTAATAAAACAGATATATGGTTTCAATTTAAATCTGTGACTGATAAATACTTCAAAATCAACAAACAATTTCAATTGGGTGGTTTCAGCGAATTAGTCATTTCAAATCGAAATACCTTGAATAATTTCACGTCAACAATTATACAAGCACCAGCATTCAGGCCTACATCCCATAGCAAAGTAATCTTTAATGAGGCATTCAGTGCAAACCAATATTTGGCGCTCGGAGCTAAACCCATTTATTTGCTCAACGACATTATTCATGTCCGTACCGAGGCCTATTTATTCCTGCCTTATCAACGGATCTACAGAAATTGGGATAACAAAGCGGCTCTGGATAATCCTTTTAGTTCAATGAGTTTTATGGCTGAATCGAGTTTGATATTCAATTTTAAATTTGCCTCAGCAGGTATTTTTGTCAATTATTACAGTTCGGCAGTTAGCAATTGGAATATCGGGATTAACATTGGGTATCTACTTTTCAATAATCGTTTTTTGGATTAATCATCCAATTCTGAATTTACAATAAGCTGATATATTAATCACAATTTTGATAAAATTAAGTTACAGATCTTAGCTCACCGCAAAAAGATAAATAAAATTGCATACTTTTGTCATTGCAATTAGGTTTCATACTCCATCAACACAATAAATAAATGAACTTATCGATATTACTACAAACCAGTCTGCCAGCTGACTCCATACAAGCAGCAACCGAACTTAGCGGCGGACTATTCAACACTTGGGCCATCATTCAAAAAGGGGGATTTATTATGATTCCCATCGGGTTTTTATTCATATTGGCCATCTATATTTTTATCGAAAGATATATTTCAATTCATCGGGTATCTGCTTCTGGAAATTCGTTTGTTGATGAAATAATGCAACTTATGACTGTTCAAAAAATTGATGAAGCCAGACAACTTTGCAGCACCAATAAACTCCCAATCGCCCGTATGCTGGAAAAAGGAATTAGTCAGCGTGCTTATTCGGGCAAAGAAATTGAAGATAGTATGCAATCGGAAGGTAAATTTGAACTCTATAAAATAGAAAAAGGACTTCCAGTATTGGCCATGATAGCAGGAATTGCTCCCATGTTCGGTTTCTTGGGAACGATTCTCGGCGTAATAAAAATATTCTTTGATATTTCGCAAAGTGCCGATGTAAGTATCGGTGCAGTTTCGGCTGGGCTGTACGTTAAAATGGTTTCGAGTGCAGCGGGTTTGATTGTAGGGGTTTTATCCTATATTTTTTATCATACGCTGAATATTAAAATTGCGAAAATTACCAATAATATGGAACGGAATGCCCAGCATTTTCTGGAATTTCTGAAAGAAAATAAGCAATGAATTTACGATCCGACAAAAAAGTAAAAGCAGAAATTTTCACCTCTGCCATGAACGACATCATGTTTTTTTTGATGTTGTTCTTTATTATTGCGTCAACGCTCCTGAGTCCGAATATCATTAAACTGAACTTGCCAAGTGCCGAAAATTCACAATCCATTCATAAAAAGGAAATCCAAGTTTCTGTCAGTAAGGATTTGCAATATTTTGTTGATAAAACTCAAGTGACTTTTGAACAATTGCCTGCAATGCTCACACAGAAGGTAGCACAAGACCCAGAAGCTTATGTTGTTTTACGGTGTGATAATACACTTTCGGTGCAACAGTTAGTCGACGTTTTACAAATAGGAAATTCACTCAATATTAAAATGATATTGGCAACTAAAAAGGATTAAGTATGTTTTTTAATTTATAAATACTCTATCATTCATCACTGAAACTTACTCTTACCCACATGCTTTCCCCAAAAAAAATCAATAGTCATATAATCGCAGCCCTTGGTACCTTGGTGATTTGTGCGATAATGTGGGGAAGTTTTCAACTGAATCTGAATCAAGCTCCATCGCGAGTAGTTTCCGATGCTGAACTCGATGATTTGCTTCAACATTTTGAGAATTTTGAACTCGAATCTCCAATTGCACCTGAAATGCCGATAAACGAGTTTGGTAATAATGCCATTACCGAATCGGTAAAACAGACCTCAACGTCACCAATTCCTCAAACGTCTGATGCTATAATTTCAGAAGTGGATGTTGTGTCATCAATAATCCCCGAAGAACCTTTGCCTTTCGATACGGTGGTGAAGAAAATAGAAGTGGTCAAAGTTTTGGAAGTTGATGCCGTAAAACAGATTCCGCAAACTGCTGATATTGTGGCAGATATTCGTGAAAAAACAAGACCAAGAACTGAAGGCTATACGGTAGACGAGCAATACCAGCGTGAATTAGAAAACTACAAATTTTATCAAACAAACTATAGAAATATCCGAAATTTCAAGATAGTCTATCCTTATGCTCTAAAAACGAGGGAGATTATCAGCGAATTGAATGAAAGATTGGCGAAAACTGATGATAAAGGAAAGCGAAAAGAAATGATTCGGGAGATGGAAGATCAGCTTTTTAAGGAATATGAAACTGCTGTTCGGAATATGTCAACCTCACAGGGCAAACTACTGTTGAAATTAATAGCTCGAGAAACTGACAAAACAGGCTATGAGTTGATTAAGGAATATAGAGGTGGATTTTCAGCTGCTTTTTGGTACGGAGTCGGTAGAATTTTTGGAACCGACCTGAAAACTGAATTCAACAAAGAAACGCAAGATTCAATCATAGAAACTATTGTTGAAAAATACAAAAAGGCTGAATTGTAGCTAAGTTTTTGTGAAACTTCTCTTTTCTTTTGCCTCTTTTCATTCAGTTTCATCCCTGAAACTGTATCTTTACAGATTAAAATAATTACAAAAAAAAACATGACAAACATGAGTAAACAAGGAAATATAATTATAAAAGGTGCTCGTGTCCACAATCTTAAAAATATTGATGTAGAGATACCGCGTTCCAAATTGGTGGTTGTAACAGGACTTTCAGGTTCAGGAAAATCTTCCTTGGCTTTTGACACATTGTATGCCGAGGGACAACGCAGATATGTGGAAAGTCTGTCATCCTACGCTCGTCAGTTTTTAGGCAGAATGAGTAAACCAGAAGTAGATTTTATCAAGGGAATTCCCCCTGCCATTGCCATTGAACAAAGAGTGAATACTCGAAACCCACGTTCAACAGTGGGCACTTCAACTGAAATTTACGAATATATCAAACTGCTTTTTGCCAGAATAGGTAAAACATATTCTCCTATTTCAGGCGAGATAGTGAAGAAACACGAAGCGGAAGATGTGATAAAAGCCGCTCTCGAGTTCCCTGACGAAAAGCGATTGATGGTAATGACAGTGGTAAAACCCGCTGAAGATAGAACCATGGAAATGGAGTTGAAGAATCTATTGATGCAAGGTTACAATAGGATTGAAATTGACAATCAAATTCTTAATATCCAAACTTATCTCGACGATAGTTCAGTTTATAAAAATACCACAGAAGTTTATTTGGTCATTGACCGACTAACTGTTGATCATACTACTGCTGGCATCAGCCGATTAACCGATTCGGTTGAGACTGCTTTTATAGAAGGGAAAGGAGTTTGTTTACTCAAATTTCCTGCATCCGATACGAATGGAACAGATACAAGTCTTTATTTTTCAAAGAGTTTCGAAGCTGATGGAATGCAATTTGAAACGCCTAGCATTCATACTTTCAGTTTCAATAGTCCGTTGGGTGCTTGTCCCACTTGCGAAGGTTTCGGGAAAGTAATCGGGATTGATGAAGATTTGGTAATTCCCAATAAGACGCTCTCCATTTACGAGGATGCCGTTATGTGTTGGAAAGGCGAAGTGATGAGTGAGTATAAAATGCAACTCGTACATGCGGCGGATAAGATGAATTTCCCCATTCATAAGCCTTATTATGACCTGACTGATAAACAACGGGAATTACTTTGGAAAGGGAATGAGTATTTTGAGGGTATCGATGCGTTTTTCAAAATGCTACAAGCCAATCAATATAAAATTCAATATCGGGTAATGTTGGCGCGTTATCGTGGAAAAACTACCTGCCCTGATTGTAAAGGAAGTAGGCTCAAAAAAGAGGCTGCTTATGTGAAGGTTTCTGATATTTCAATTTCGGAATTGGTGCTGATGCCAATAAGGAATTTGAAAAATTTTTTCGATAATATTAAACTCGATACACAAGATGCAGCCATTGCACCCAGATTGTTGATAGAAATTAATAATCGTATCCAATTTTTGATGGATGTAGGATTGAGCTATTTAACACTCAACCGACTTTCAAATTCACTCTCTGGTGGTGAAAGTCAGCGCATCAACTTGGCTACTTCCTTGGGCAGTAGCTTGGTGGGATCGCTTTATATTTTGGATGAACCCAGTATAGGATTGCATTCACGCGACACACAATTATTGATAAAAGTGCTTAAACAATTGCGTGATTTAGGAAATACAGTGGTAGTTGTGGAACATGATGAAGAAATAATGCGAGCGGCTGATTATATTATCGATATTGGCCCCAATGCTGGTAGAAAGGGTGGCGAATTGGTATTTCAGGGAGATATTGATGCTATTTCAAAAGCCAAGGATGCCGAAATTGAGAATTCTTATACTCTCAAATATCTGCTTGGCAAGGAGAATATTGACATTCCGACTTATCGTAGGAAATGGAATAATTATATAGAAGTTAAAGGAGCACGTGAAAATAATTTAAAAGGAATCAATGTAAAATTCCCTTTGAATGTAATGACTGTGGTAACAGGAGTCAGTGGTTCAGGGAAATCGTCTTTGGTTCGCAATGTGTTTTACACCGCATTGAAGAAATTCTATGGTGGAATTGCCGATCGTACTGGTCAGCATGGAGCGTTAAGTGGTTCCATGAGTTTAGCGAAAGATATTGAATTTGTCGATCAAAATCCGATCGGTCGTTCATCGCGCTCCAATCCGGTAACTTATATCAAAGCCTACGACGAAATTCGTAAACTTTTTGCCGATCAGCAACTTTCTAAGCAAATGAATTATTCACCCTCTCATTTTTCGTTCAATACCAAAGGTGGTCGCTGCGAAGAATGTCAGGGCGAAGGAACTGTAACTGTAGAAATGCAGTTTATGGCCGACTTGGTGCTGGAATGTGAGCATTGTCATGGCAAACGTTTTCAGCAAGATTTATTGGAAGTACAATATCAAGGAAAAAATATTTACGATGTGCTTGAAATGACAGTCAATCAGGCCATTGAATTCTTTAGTGCACACATTGGAAATACCGAAAAAAGAATTGTAAAGCGAATGAAACCGCTGCAAGATGTGGGTATTGGTTATGTAAAATTGGGTCAGTCGAGCAGTACTTTATCGGGTGGTGAAAGTCAACGCGTTAAGTTAGCTTCATTTTTGGCCAATGAAAAACCAGAACCAACCATTTTTGTTTTCGATGAACCAACTACTGGTCTGCATTTTCACGATATTAAAACGCTGTTGAAAGCCTTCGATGCACTGATTGCCAAAGGTCATACAGTAATTATTATAGAACATAATCTTGAAGTAATAAAATGTGCCGATCATATTATCGATATCGGTCCGCAAGGCGGTGATTTGGGTGGTGAAGTTGTTTTTGAGGGTGTTCCTGAGCTTATTGTTAAATGTGAAAAGTCATTTACTGGTAAGTATTTGAAGGAGAAATTGAAATAAAACACTTGAAGTTAAGGAAGTTAACTTTGAAGTTAGAGAAGTTAGTTTATACAATTACACTTTCAAATTAAAAATAAAAAAAACGAGGGACAACCGGTTTTCCAACCGCTTGAAATACAATTTATCAAGCGGTTGGGAAACCGCTTGTCCTCCATCTGAAATTTTTTATGGAAAAAGAAATAATCATTGAAAAAACAATCACATTTGTAAAATCAACACTCAAAAATGCCGAAGGTGGACATGATTGGTGGCATTGTTACAGAGTGTGGCAATTAGCTAAACAAATTGCCAAAACTGAAAATACGAATAATTTGGTTGTAGAATTAGGGGCTTTGCTCCATGATATTGCTGATGTGAAATTTCATGCTGGAAATGAAGAACTTGGTCCTCAAAAGGCTAGAAATTTCCTCATTTCACTCGGTGTGGAAGAGCTTGTAATTGAGCATATCGAAAATATTATTACAAATATATCTTATGCAGGTGGTAAAAAAGAACAATTATTCAAAACAATTGAATTAGATATAGTTCAAGATGCTGACCGATTGGACGCAATTGGTGCGATAGGAATTGCACGTACTTTCAATTATGGTGGTTTCAAGAACCGCGAAATATACAATCCTGACATCGAACCTAATCTGAATATGTCCAAAGAAGAATACCGAAGCAGTACTGCCCCAACTATCAATCATTTTTACGAAAAGCTCCTCTTGCTCAAAGACCGAATGAACACTGCTACTGGAAAACAGATGGCAGAACATCGCCATCAGTTTATGGAACAATACTTAGATGAGTTTTATGCGGAATGGGAGGGGAAATTGTAAAGAATACTGATTGTGTTGAATAGAATAACTGTTTTTGGCTAATGCCAATTTGTATTTTATACAATTATCCTCCCCATAAATGGGGAGGCAATTGATAAATGAGACTGATATTAAGGGATTCACTACTATATCATTGCTTAAACTTTACAGCACATAAGACTACAAATTATATTTATTCAAGCTCTTTTTCTATATTTTCTGGCTTAAATGGTGCGAAATAAGCGACCAAAAAAGAAGGAATTGTAGCTATTAAAACAAATATAAAAAACAATTTATAACCCACAAAATCGCTTAGATATCCACTAATCATAGAGGGAATCATAAAACCTAAGGCCATGATGCCATCTGCAAAAGCATAGTGCGCTGTTTTGTATTTCCCAGGTGCAATTTGCTGCATGATATAAAGAATCAAGCCTACGAATCCAAAACCATATCCAAAGTATTCAGTAACAACAGCTGCGCCTATTATATAAAGGTTTTCAGGTTGAAACCATGCCAATAGAGCATACATGACGAATGGTATATTAAAGGACGCACACAGAATCATCAATGTTTTCTTCAACCCTTTACCGGATGTATAATATCCAGCAATAACAGAACCTAACACAAAGGCTGCTGCACCAAAAATACCATATATCATTCCAATTTGTGAAGTTGAAAGTCCTAAGCCGCCATCAAGACGCGCGGCTTTGAAAAATAAAGGAGCTATTTTAATGGCAAAACCTTCTGCAAAGCGATAAAAAATTACAAATAGAATACTTAAAGCGATATTTTTCTTTTTGAAAAAACTTACAGCTACTTCTTTCAAAGTATTAAAACCTTCTTGAAGCGATTTTACCTCGGTAGATGCACCACCCGAAGGAAGCGCTTTCAAATGATAGATTGATAATGTAACCATAACGGCACCATAGATTCCCATGACTATCATCCAAGCATGGACAACACCAAGGCTTTGTTCAAGTTCGCCTGCCAAATAAACCAATGCTCCCCCCGAAAGAATCTTAGCTAAATTATAGAAAGCACCTTGCCAACCGACATATTTTGCTTGATCTTCAGGTGAAAGTTCATTGAGATAAATACCAACTGTTGCAATATCGTGTGTGGCTCCACTAAAACCTATGATGGCCATAAAAGCAATTGCATAAGTGAAAAAATCAGGTAACCCTAATGAAAATGCGACCAATGCAAATGTAAAGCCGGTTATCATTTCAGTTGCAACCACAAAATGTTTCTTAGTTTTAAACATTTCAAGTACTGGACTCCAAAGTGGTTTTAACGTCCAAGGTAACATGACGAGTGTAGTCCAAAATGCAATCTTAGCATCGGAGATTCCAAGATTTTTGAACATTAATGAAGAAGCAGCAGCTAAAGCTACAAATGGAAGACCCATAGCAAAATATACCGAAGGGACCCATGTTGCAGGATGGCGTTTAGTGTTTTGTGATGCTTTCAAAGTGATTTTGAATTTGAGATTATAGAATATTGTTTGATAAGTTTTCTGCAATTAAAGTTCTTGCACTTTTGTTGAATAAGCAAGATTTGAATGTAATATGACACTTAAATGAGACCAAGCATTTTACTTCTTGCCAACATACACGCACCAACAACGCCCGCTTTGTCGCCAAGTTTTGAAAGTTTGATGCTGGTGTCTTTACTCACTAAATTGAGAGAGTATTTTTTTACTGCACTTCTAATTGGTAGTAGTAAATAATCGCCTGTAAGTGCCACAGCACCACCTATGATTACAAGTTCAGGATTGAAAAGATTGATTAGACCCGCTATATGTTTTCCCAATGTACTTCCTACCTCTTCAACGAGTTCAATAGCAAGCATGTCGTCTTTCAATGCAGCATTCAGAATGTCTTCTTGAATAATGGTCTCTCCCTTTTTTATTCTTTTATCTAAAATGGTAGAATTACCATCAGCCACTTTTTCCATGAATTTACGGTAAATATAAGAGCCAGATGCCTCTGTTTCCAGACAGCCTTTTTTGCCGCAATGGCAAATTACTTCATTGTCGAAAACACCTAAGTGTCCAAACTCCCCCGAAAAACCAGATTTTCCATAATAAAGTTTCCCATCGGTAATGATTCCTATGCCTAAACCCCAACTAATATTGACAAAAAGTATATTTTTTTCGCCTTTTACTATTCCATTCATAAATTCTCCATAAGCCATCGACCGTGAATCATTATCAATGGTTACATGAATTCCCAGCCGCTCCTGAAATACTTCTGTAAGTGGACGTTCATTGAAAAAGTAAGAACTGTAACTGTGACCTGTTTCTGTATTAACTCGTCCTGAAATATTAATACCCACACTTAGAATTTTAGATTTTTGTACGGAAAGCGTCCCAACAAATTCGTTAATAATATCGCATACCTTATCGAAGCTTTCTGGTGTGTTTTCATAATTAAATGGGATGCTATATTTCGACTCAATAATCTCACCTTTAAAATTGATTAGGGCAATATTGATACGAAATCGCTTTAAATCTACACCCAAAAAATAGCCCGAATCAGGATTAAGACCATAAATATTGGGTCGTCGTCCTCCATTTGTTTCCTGCTTACCAAAATCTAATACAAAACCCTCCTCAATCAACTCACCCACAAGTTTGGTAATGGTGGGAACACTCAAGTCCATCTCTTTGCCAAGATCAGCTAAAGTATTTTCTCCATTATTGATATAATATCGAATAATATTAATTTTCAATTGAGCGTTTTTTGAGCCTAATTCAATTTCTTCAATAAATGTGTGCTTCATGGCTAATATTTTTATTTAATTGATGTGCAAATATAGTATTTTTTACAAAAACAACAACATATAAGAAAAGAAGAATGCTAAAAATAATAAGTTTTGCAAAAAATCAGAATTCAAAAATGAATATAATTGTTACATTTATTCTTCAATTAATAGCAAATACTAATAGAAATTCAGGTGATAATAGATGATTATAAATGTCTAAAAACTAATTAGAAAGCCCTAATCAGCAACATTGACTATTCTTATCAGATGTTATTTATGTGTCTATTCTCAAACTCAATTCCGCCCAAGGGAGTAAATATTTACGTGAAAGAATAATGCTGTTTAGAAAATAAAATATTAGAATTACAGATTGTTTGTAAATTATAATAATTAAAGAAAGGTAATTATTAATATATTTTATTTATATTTGCGCAATTAAAAAACGATACCTAAGTCTAAATAAAAAATATTGATTTACGAAGAATAAGCTTGTTTTTTAAATTTCTATGTATAAAATCAACAATACTTAATGCATGAAAAAGTCATCAATAAATCTGGGATATGTAGTTTTTCTTTCAGCTGTTGCAGCGCTGGGTGGTTTTCTATTTGGCTATGATGCTGCGGTAATTTCAGGAACAATCGCCCAAGTAACGAGTGTATTTGATTTAAACACCTTACAACAAGGCTGGTATGTCGGATGTGCACTTACTGGGTCAATTCTAGGTGTCTCATTTGCAGGGATTCTTAGTGATAAGATAGGACGAAAAAAAACATTGATTATTTCAGCTGTTTTATTCTCTGTCTCGGCCATCGGCTGTGCCATTTGTAATACGTACGATGAGTTAATTGCTTATAGAATTATTGGTGGAATTGGTATTGGTGTAGCTTCAATAATATCACCACTTTACATCTCAGAAATTGCAATCGCTTCCTATCGCGGACGCCTAGTGTCCTTGTATCAATTGGCTATAACTATTGGTTTCTTAGGCGCTTTCATCATAAACTACCTGCTCCTTAATTATTCAACCAGTGCTGCAAGTGAGCTCACTAGTCCATTTCTACGCAATATCTTTTTTACACACAGCTGGAAAGCCATGTTGGGAGCAGAGGCGATACCAGCTATAATATTTTTCTTTATAATTTTCAGTATTCCCGAAAGTCCCCGCTGGTTAATACTCAAAAAACAATATCAACCGGCACTTAATATTTTACACAAAATATACCAAAATGCACTCCAAGCAACCAAAGAACTCAATCAAATAAAACATTCAACCCTCAACAATTCTGAGAAAGTAGATTTTAAATTGCTTACCAATCCCAAAAATTCAAAACCTTTAATCATAGGCGTTTGCATAGCAATTTTAGGTCAGTTTATGGGAGTAAACGCGGTGTTGTATTATGGTCCAACGATATTCCAAAGTAGCGGATTATCAGGTAATGATTCTCTCTTTTACCAAGTGCTTGTAGGATTGGTAAACGTAGTCACTACCGTAATTGCACTCATCATTATCGACAAAGTTGGACGTAAGAAATTAGTCTACTTCGGAGTGAGTGGAATGATAATCGCACTTTTACTAATCGGGACATTATTTGTTTTAAACATTCACACTCCAACTTCTGAGCTGTTACTCTTAATCGGTTTTTTATCCTACATTTTTTTCTGTGCTATCTCAATATGTGCAGTTATTTGGGTACTTTTATCAGAAATGTATCCCACCAAAATACGTGGTGTTGCTATGTCAATCGCTGGATTCTCACTATGGGTAGGCACATTTCTAATCGGTCAACTCACGCCATGGATGTTGGAAAATCTAAGTCCAGCAGGCACTTTTTATCTTTTTGCAGCTATGTGTATACCTTATTTACTAATTGTCTGGAAACTCATACCTGAAACGGCTGGTAAATCGCTCGAAGAAATTGAACAAATTTGGGAAACTAATAAGAAAATATAAATTCAAATTTTGCTATGAATAATCAAAGAAGAAATTTTTTAAAAGGAACCTTAGTCGCTTCGGCTATGCTTGCAAGTGAAAAACTATTATCAGTAAACAAATCAATTAAAAAAGGGAAAATAGCTTTCGAATCCTCACTAGACAACAACTTTGCAACACCGGAAGTAATGAAAGGAATGCCTATTCATGCTACCTTTCTTGATGAAGTAAGCTGGGATATTCCACATCAAAACTGGGGTGTGAAAGATTGGGACAAAGATTTTCAGGCCATGAAAAGAATTGGGATTAATACTGTGGTGATGATTCGCTCAGGGCTTGGTCAATGGATAGCTTCGCCGTTTCAATCTATTTTGAAAACCGAGAATGTATATTATCCTCCGGTTGATTTGGTGGAAATGTTTTTAACCTTGGCGGATAGACATAATATGGCATTTTATTTTGGAATGTACGATTCGGGCAAATATTGGATAGAAGGACAGTTTCAGAAAGAAATTGATTTGAATTTGCGTTTGATAGACGAAGTTTGGTTAAAATATGGGCATCACAAATCATTTCAAGGCTGGTATCTTTCGCAAGAAATAAGTAGGCGTACTAAAAATATGTCGAAAATATACGCACAAGTTGGTAAACATGCAAAGGACGTTTCGGGTAATTTAACCACGCTCATATCTCCTTATATTCACGGAGTCAAAACCGATCAAGTAATGAGTGGCGACAAAGCACTTTCGACCAAAGAACATGAAGAAGAATGGGATGAAATTCTGAGTAATGTACAAGGTGCAGTTGATATTATTGCTTTTCAGGATGGACAAGTAGATTATCGGGAACTGTATGATTACTTAGTTGTAAATAAGAAACTGGCCGACAGATACAAAATGAAATGCTGGACGAATATTGAATCATTTGACAGGGATATGCCAATTCGGTTTTTACCTATAAAATGGGAGAAGCTTTTATTAAAGTTAGAATCAGCTAGTAAAGCAGGAATGGAAGATGCCATAACATTCGAGTTTTCACACTTTATGAGCCCCAACTCTACTTATCTACAAGCAGGACACTTATATGAACGTTACCGCGAACATTTCAAAATTAAGTGATGAATCTTTATTTAGCCTGGATATTCTAAATAATTTCTAAGGGAAGTGGACATAAATCTCTAAAAACGAAATTAAAAACTAACTCTTACTTGAATAACTATATTCAATAAAAATCAGGCTATACATCACATAAAAATAACAAATCGTTAGCACGGCTGACGGTTTTCCAGCAAAAGTCATTTAAAGCTATTATTCTGAAACTTTTGATACGAATGCTTAAAACAAAAAAACGTATGTTATAAAACATTTTTATAAATATTTATACGAATTCGTGCATAATTAATAAATATTTTTATTTATATTTGTGTTGATTTTAAATGTGATAAATCAAATATAATATTGCAAGTAAAATTATTTACAGACAATCTGAACAGACAATTATACAGACATGAAAATAAAAGCAACATTTCTCGATGAGATTAGCCACGACATACCACATCAAAATTGGGGTGAAGAAGATTGGGACGCAGATTTCATAAATATGAAATCGGTAGGTATTGAGATGGTTGTACTAATCAGGTCAGGATATAAACGTTGGCAAACATTACCATCGAAAGTCCTTACTGAGCAAGAGAGATGTTTCACTCCTCCCATCGATTTAGTTGAATTGTTTTTGAAACTTAGCGATAAGTATGCTATGAAGTTCTTTTTCGGTTTATATGACTCGGGAAGATATTGGACTGATGAAAACTTCTGGACAAACGGAAATTACGAAAGAGGAGTCGAAGTTAATAAATCGCTTATTGATGAGGTTTGGGGAAAATATGGTCATTTCAATTCATTTTCGGGCTGGTACTTATCGCAGGAATGCAGCAGAAATAATGGAAAAATAATTGAAATGTTCGCTACGCTCGGACAGTATTGTAAAAGCGTATCGGGCGGATTACCTACACTGATTTCACCTTATATTGATGGAAAGAAAAATATTAGTCAATACACTACTGAAACATCAAAAGTTGATAGTATAACTTTACAAAGTCATGAAAGCGAATGGGATGAAATTTTCAAAGGAATAGCAGGTTCTGTTGACATTGTAGCTTTTCAGGATGGGCATGTCGACTTGGATGAATTAGTTGATTTTTTGAAAATTAACAAGAAACTATGTGACAAATACGGATTGGAGTGCTGGACAAATTCTGAAACATTCGACCGTGACATGCCGATTAAGTTTTTACCTATTAAATGGGAGAAATTGAAACTTAAATTAGAATTGGCTTCGCAAGCGGGTATTGAGAATGCCATTACTTTTGAATTCTCGCATTTTATGAGTCCACAATCGATGTATATTTCTGCAGGACATTTGTATAATAGATATAAAGAATATATAAATTGTTAATTTACCATTTTTTAATTTACCATTTACCATTAATAAGATATGGATTTCAACAAATTAGCAGAACAATATAAAGTCGAACTATTCAATAATACTTTGCCTTTTTGGCTCGAAAATTCTCAGGATAATGAATACGGAGGATATTTTAGCTGCCTCGACCGTGAAGGAAAAGTGTATGATACCGACAAATTTGTTTGGTTGCAAGGTCGTGAAGTATGGATGTTTGCTATGTTGTACAATAAAGTAGAAAAGCGACAGGAATGGTTAGATTGCGCCATTCAAGGAGCAGAATTTCTGAAAAAATATGGACATGATGGCGAATACAATTGGTATTTTTCATTGACACGCGAAGGCAAACCATTGATTGATCCTTATAATATCTTTTCATACACCTTTGCTACCATGGCATTTGGTCAATTAGGTTTAGCCACGGGTAATAAGGAATATGAACAAATAGCAAAGATTACATTTGACAAAGTATTATCCAAAGTAGATAATCCGAAAGGAAAATGGGACAAATCACATACTGGAACACGTACTTTGAAAAACTTTGCTTTGCCGATGATTTTGTGCAACCTGTCATTGGAAATAGAACATTTATTAGAAAAGGAGTTTCTTCAACAAACCATTGATACTTGCATTCATGAAGTACTAGAAGTTTTCTATCAGCCTGAATTAGGAATTATTGTTGAAAATGTAACCTTGGAAGGCAAACTCTCCGATACTTTTGAAGGTCGACTTGTAAATCCTGGTCACGCTATCGAAGCCATGTGGTTTATTATGGATTTGGGGGAGCGTCTTAATCGTCCAGAATTGATACAAAAAGCAACAGAAATTGCATTGAATATGCTAAAATATGGTTGGGATAAGAAACATGGTGGAATTTTCTACTTTATGGACAGATTAGGCCACCCAACCCAGCAATTGGAATGGGATCAAAAACTTTGGTGGGTACATGTAGAAGCATTAATCACAACGATAAAAGGCTATCAATTAACTAGATCAGAAGAATGCCTTGAATGGTTTATTAAAATACACGAATATAGCTGGACTCACTTTAAAGACACTGAATATCCTGAATGGTTTGGTTACTTGAATCGTGAAGGAGAAGTACTCTTAAACCTTAAGGGCGGAAAATGGAAAGGATGTTTCCATGTGCCAAGAGGAATGTATCAATGTTGGAAAACTTTGGAGAAAATAGCTAATAAATAGAATTCGACTTAACACACTCAATGAAAAAAATTATTCTTTCAGTATTTTGGTTTTTAGGGCTACAACTTTGTATTGCTACTGTAATTAAAACAAACGTTTTAGTCATTGGCGGTGGTGCAAGTGGTACAACTGCTGGTATTCAGTCGGCACGCCAAGGGGCAAAAACCATGATAGTAGAAGAAACTTGTTGGTTAGGTGGCATGCTGACTTCGGCAGGCGTGAGTGCTATCGACGGCAACCACAAAATGCCAGGCGGACTATGGGGAGAATTTCGTGATAGTTTAGTGCTGCGTTACGGTGGGTTGGATAAATTAGCAACAGGTTGGGTGAGTAATACACTCTTTGAACCATCAGTTGGTGCTAAGATATTTGCAAATATGTGCAGCAAGGAGAAAAACCTTCAAGTGGAAATGAATACAAAATTTATTTCAGCAAAGCAGAATTCAAAAGGATGGACTGTCTTATTGGAAAAAAACGAGCATAAAATTACAGTGAATGCAAAGGTATTAATTGATGCAACCGAATTAGGCGATGTAGCCAAAGCTTGTGGTGTAAAATACGATATTGGTATGGATGCGAGGAGTGATAGTGGTGAAGACATTGCTGGTGAAAAACCCAATAATATTGTACAAGATTTGACTTATGTGATGATTTTAAAAGACTTTGGAAAAAGTGCTGATAAAACAATTGCAAAGCCAATCAACTACGATCCAAGTTATTTTTATTGTGCATGCAAAGCTGAAAAATGCACAAATCCCAAAGAGGATAAACGTGTGTGGGATTGTGATAAAATGTTGGCTTACGGAAAATTAC
This sequence comes from Bacteroidales bacterium, assembly GCA_038222885.1. GTDB lineage: Bacteria > Bacteroidota > Bacteroidia > Bacteroidales > Paludibacteraceae > Paludibacter. Next base: position 20,787 of record JBBRHJ010000014.1, read on the forward strand.
CAAATGGTAAATACATGATAAACTGGCCCATAGAAGGGAATGATTATTATGTTAATTTGGTGGAAATGACCAATACTGAGCGTACAATAGCTTTACAAAAAGCCAAAGATTTCTCGCTGTCTTTTCTATATTACATTCAACATGATTTAGGTTATAAAAATTTGGGGCTTGCCGACGATGAATTCCCGACAGCTGATAAATTGCCTTTTATCCCCTATCATCGCGAGTCGAGACGCATTCATGGGAAAGTTCGCTTCACGGTGAATGATGTGGCAAAACCATACGATCAAGTTCAGAAGTTATACCGCACTGGGATTGCCGTTGGCGATTATCCGGTAGATCATCATCATACACGTTACCCAAATTGGCAGGATCTTCCTGATTTACATTTTTATCCAGTTCCGTCTTACTCATTACCGCTGGGAACGCTTATTCCAAAGGGAATTGAGAATTTAATTGTAGCTGAAAAATCTATATCGGTTAGTAATTTAGTAAACGGTACTACTCGCCTTCAACCATTAGTTTTGCAAATTGGTCAAGCTGCGGGAGCATTAGCTGCATTGGCTGTGAACGAAAAAGTGAGCGTATCAAAAGTGCCAGTGCGTGATGTACAAAAAGAAATACTTAATGCAAAAGGCTATATCATGCCTTATCTGGATTTAGCAGTTTCAGATAAACATTTTAAAGCTATTCAACGGATAGGAGCAACTGGAATCTTGCGTGGCGAAGGAAAAAACGTTGGATGGAGCAATCAAACTTGGTTTAATGCAGATAGTTTAGTATTGACTAAAGAACTGTCTATTGGAACGCAAGAATTTTGTGGAATGAACATTCAATTATCAGACAAAACTTTAAACATTAAACAAAGTCTGGAAATTATCAACCAATTAGCGAATCATTTTAAAATAAAAGAAATTACGAATAATCAATTCAAATCTGGTTGGATAGAATTAGGATTAAACAATTTCAACTTAAATAGAGCAATTAATCGAAAAGAACTTGCTGTGCTAATCGATAGATTTATACCAATTTTCGATTTAAAAAAGGTAGATATCACTGGCAATTTCATCAACTAAAATTTCTTACAATTATTAATACTAACAAAAAAAAATTATTATCATGAAAAAGATTACTTTTTTAATGGCTTTATGCCTCAGTGCATTAACCTCAAGTGCAGTAGAACCTGTACCAACAGTAACAACTTTATGGGAAAACAGTGCCGCAGCATCAAAATTACCCACTTGGTTTTTAACCACAACGAACAAAACTCGTGGTATCGGAGCTAGTAATGACTACGTTTTTCTACCAACAAGAGAAGATACAGATGGAAAAAACATCTTTGTGTTCAACGCTGCTACTGGAGTGGCTGTTTCTTCTATGAATACTTCAACTCTAAGTGGAGGTACTTTTGTAATAAATGATTTAGGAGTTACTGAAGATGGAAAAATTATTGCTGCAAGCTTGGGCGCTAACACAAATTTTAAAATCTATATGTACAATGACAAAGATGCAGTTCCAACTGTATTATTACACATTGTAGAAGCTGCACCCGGAGGACGAACAGGCGATTTAATCACTGTTACAGGTGATTATTCAAAAGGAACAGCAAAAATCTATACTGCAAGTGCAACAGCTCCATCTCAGATTTGGGTGTTGGAAATGGCAAACGGAGTATGGAAAACCGAAAGAGAGTTGATAACAACCATGACTGGTCCAACTGCTGCTGTTTCTGCGTCGGTAGCTCCAAAACCAAATGGCGAAATCTATTGGAAAGCAGCAGGACAATCATTCAAGAGAATGAATTCTGATAAAACAATAGATCCACTTGGTGCAGGTTTTTCAAGTTTGTCGGGCTCTATAAAATACTTAGGGTATAGCTCAACTAATGATTTAGATTATGTTGCACTCTTTACTTATGGAACCGGCAAAGAATGTGCAGAGATTGTAGCTCTAAAACCTGGTGATTTAACTACTTGTAAAATTATAGGCCGTACAGCTAGCTTGGGAGCTAATGCAAATGTAGGTGGAACGGGAGATTTAGCAGTTCGGTATGACGCAAATAACAATCCAATTATTTATGTTGTATCAACTAATAATGGTTTTGGAGCTTATAAAATTGAAGGTTTAAATCTAATACCACCAGTATGGACAGGGACTAACAATATAAAATACAACGATATGCTATCGGTTTATCCAAATCCCGCAACAGACATTATAAGCATTTCGGAACAAGCTAACTCAGTAAAAGTATTCAACGTTACCGGTCAGTTAGTTAAAGAATTATATAATACAAACACCGTGAATGTATCAGATTTACAAGGTATTTACATCATGAATATCGAAACAGCAAACGGTAAAGCAACAAGACGAATAAGCGTTAAATAAACGATAAAAGCCTTATGTAATACTATGCCTCCTGAACATTAGTTTAGGAGGCGTAATATAACTACAAACAAACGAATAATTCTAAGAATAATATAAAGTGAAAAGAGCAATTGCATTAGATATGTTACGCGGGATATCCATCTTTGGGATGGTTCTATCGTCCAGTATTCCATTCGGAGTATTGCCTGCGTGGATGTATCATGCTCAGACACCACCGCCTTCTCACATTTACAATCCTACAATCCCAGGACTTACTTGGGTCGATTTAGTTCTCCCCATTTTTATCTTCTGTATGGGTGTTGCCATTCCTTTGGCACTCAACAGAAAAATTGAAGCCAGCGAAGGCAAAACCAAATTAGGTTTGGGTATTGCCGAACGCTACATTATGCTAGTTTTCTTTGCCATTTTTATTGCTCACATTCAGGCCTCAGCCATTGGAGCTGGATTTTTAAATTTCAACTTGGGCAGTTACGAAGTTAAAGGATACGACTTAAATATCATCAGTATAGTAGGATTTGCCATACTTTTTGCCATATACATGGTTATAAAAGACACAAAAAAGAAACACATTGTTAGGATAATAGGCTGGACTGCTGCAATTGCTCTTCTAGCTGGTCTACAATTTATTTACAATTTTGAATTCTCATTGCAACGCCGAAATATTATCATTTTATTATTGGCTAATGTTTATCTTTTTGGAACTCTTACTTGGCTATTGACAAGAAAAAATACAACGAATCGTTGGTTAGCTTTTATGATTTGGGCAGCGATTCAAATAACTTGTAAATACACAGAATTTGATCTAACGCTGAATGAAAACTCTGCTATTTCTTGGATTTTCCTATTCAGAATGACACATTATATGTTGTTGCTCATCCCAGCAACTATGATTGGCGACATTTTATATAAACGATTAAATAGCAGCTCAAGTGAAAGCAAAATATCTTACCCAAAATGGGAATCACTATTTTTTGGCACATTAGCTTTGGTTGGAATTTGGATTTTAATTGCCCTTTACAATCGCTGGTTACCAGCATTGTATGTAACAATTCCTGTTGTTTTGATCATTGCCTTTTTCATCATCAAGAAAAAATTACCTTCATATTTGAGTAGTTTCAATATTGCTGCCATCATATTAGTATTAGGTATGATATTGGAACCTGTAGAAGGTGGAATCAAGAAAGATCCTGTAACTGCATCATACTTGTTAATTTGTGGAAGTATCAGTATTTTTTGGTTGTTTTGGTTGGAAGGCATTTGCCGAAAATATGCAAACAGTTACCTAGTAAGGATATTCTCTGGTGCTGGTAGCAATTCACTCATGGCTTACGTTGCTACTACTTGGTTTGTACTTCCAATTATGCAAATCACTTATGCTTTTATTCCTTACAACTGGCTCTATCCCGAAGGCTATCATTGGGTAGGAGTTCTTAGAGCCATTGTATTAGTCTGGGCAGTAATGAGTTTAGTCGCTTGGGCTGGCAGAAATAAAATTAACTGGAGAGCATAAATCACTTTAAGAAAAACTTGAATAAAACCGATGAATAAAAAGATTCTATATTTAATCACAGCTTGCATATTAGTCTTGTCATGCGAAAGCAAGACAAAGGAATATGAGTTTCCAGATGCAAAACCAGTGGAAAAGCCTGTAATTAGTAACTATCCTGTTGGTCTTACTGTGGATACACTCAAAGTAGACTTAGGCGCTGGTCAAACTGCTTTTGTGGTTGTGGCAACAGTTGATTTTTCAAAAAATAACAAGCTTCGTTTTGTTCCTACGCATTCTGCAACAGCAAAAAAACCATCGGTATACTTGAAGGATATGACCGATAATACTCAAAAAGTACATATTGCAACAAACGGTGGCTATTTCTGGCAAGGTGCTTCTTTAAGTCTTCTAGTTTCGAATAGTGTTGTGAAAAGCCTAGAAAATCAAACAGTTGCTCGCGATGGGAAAACGGTTTATCCTGTTCGTGCATCCTTTGGTCTGATGGCCGATGGAACATTCAAAACATCTTGGATATATTGTGTTACCGATGATGGAAATAAACCTTATGCATTCCCATCGGCTCTTGATAATAACGAACAAACTAAAACCTATATGGCCGCACCCCCAACAAGTAAAACTACTGGAGCAGTAAAATGGACAGCTGTAAATTCAATAGGTGGTGGTCCAATGTTAATCAGAGATAGTATCAATGTGGCAGTTGACAACTATTGGAAAGAAGTTTTCGATGGCGGTGGAATTGCTGGAACCAGCCGACAACCACGCACAGCCATAGGAGCTACCAATAAAGGTAAACTTATATTAATGGTGGTAGATGGTCGCACCATGAATGGAAGTGCGGGAATGACCTTAGCCGAAATGGCCAATTTAATGTTGAAATTAGGAGTAAAGCAAGCTATAAACCTTGATGGAGGTGGCTCATCAGTGATGGTAACACCTTACGGATTAGCGAATAAACCATCGGATAGTGGTAATGTGGAACGTTCAGTACCTACAGCAGTGATAATAACAGAACAATTATAATTATTTCCTTAAATTAATATCAAATAAAATTTTATGAAGAACATGAACTTATCAAAGTTGCAGTTACGAGGCACAAGACGCTTGGTACTGCTTTGGATGTTATGTTGTGCATTTATTGCTAATGCACAGATAAACATTCGTGGGAAAGTAGTTGATCTCAACAAAGAATCACTTACAGGAGTCAGTATAGTGATTAAGGGTACAAGTACTGGAACAATTACTAACATTAATGGGGAATTCTCAATTAATGTACCATCTCAGAAATCAATACTTCAGGTATCTTATATTGGATACAAGAAACAAGAAGTTGTAGTAGAGACTAACAGATTGATGACTATCACATTAGCAGAGGATAATGAATTGCTGGATGAAGTAGTGGTAGTAGGTTATGGTACCCAGAGACGTGGAAGCGTTACTGGAGCAGTTTCTTCTGTTTCCAGTAAAGAGCTATTAAAATCGCCTACCATGAGTATCAGTAATATTATTGGTGCCCGTGTTGCTGGTATCTCAGCGGTTCAGTCGAGTGGGCAACCAGGTTCCGATGATGCTGCATTGAAGGTTCGTGGTCAGGATGGAGCTATTTTCGTAATTGATGGTGTAAAAAGAACTTCCGCCGACTTCAACAATATTGATCCGAATGAAATTGAATCAGTGTCAGTATTAAAGGATGCCTCTGCAGTAGCAGTTTATGGATTGGATGCAAGTGGAGCATTTATTGTTACCACCAAGAGAGGTGTGAACCAAAAAATGGCGATTTCATACTCTGGAACAATGGGAATAAGTCAAAGTGCAAATCAACAAAAATGGTTAGATGGACCTGGTTATGCTTATTGGTATAATAAAGCCCGTACCATGGATGGTGATGCTGAAGTTTTTAATGCAGATATGGTAACAAATATGCGAAATGGCACCAATGGCTGGGGAAATACCAATTGGTATGAAAAAGTTGTGGGAACAGGTCAAAAACAAAACCATAACGTTTCAGCTACTGGTGGAAATGATAAAGTAAATTTCTTTGCATCTATTGGCTATTTAAACGAAAAAGGGAATATTGCTAATTTCAATTATGATAGATTGAATTTGCGTTCGAATATCGATGCTAAATTGACTAAGAATCTTACTTTCTCTCTCGGTGTAGCCGGTCGTATTGAAATGCGTAAAGCTCCTCGTTATTCTGCCAATCCGAATGATTGGGCAAACGTACCACAACAAACTATCAGAGCGTTACCTTTTGTTCCCGAGAAAATGGAAAAAGATGGAAAATCATATTATGTTTCTACACCAACCGCATCTTCTCCGGTAAATCCAATGGCAGCTATCAACGAATCAGGCTATTCTAACTCTGACCGTTCATATTTTCAGTCAACATTTAGTTTGAAATACGATGCCCCATGGTTAAAAGGGTTGAGTTTTAAAGTTCAGGGTGCTTATGACCTAACTTATGCATTTGGTAAAGTACTGTCTACACCTTTCAAAGCGATGGTTATGAACCTACCTAATGCAGCTACTACTAACTTAACCTATTACTTAGGAAGTGATGCAGCAGGGAATAATATATCTTTAAGTGAATCAGCATCAAGAGCTTTTGATTTCACTACCCAGTCAAGTGTGAATTACGATAGAAAGTTTGGCAAACATGCATTCAATGCAATGGTGCTTGCAGAAACCCGTGAAAACAAAAGTAATGCCCTCAGTGCAACTGGATCAGGTTTAGATTTTATCGCTCTTGATGAATTAAATAAAATCACCAACCAAACCGGAGCTGGACTAGAGAAGAAACCATCCATAGGTGGTTATAGCGGACAAACACGTGCTGCAGGTTTTGTGGGTCGTTTAAATTATTCTTTTGACGATCGCTATTTGTTAGAAGCCTCTATCCGCCACGATGGTAGTTATTTATTTGGTGGAATGAATCAGCGATGGATTACATTACCTGGTCTATCATTGGGTTGGAGAATGAACAATGAAGAATGGTTCAATTTGGATTGGGTCAACGGACTAAAAATTAGAGGAGGTGTTGGTAAAACAGCTTCAAGTCTTGGTCTTGGAAGATTTCAATGGCAAAATACCATGGGTATTTCTAATAATGCAGTAGTTCTTGGAGGTGCAAGTCAGAGCATGGTTTTTGCGAGTGTCCTAGGAAATCCTACACTAAAATGGGCTGAATGTTTAAATTACAATATTGGTTTTGATGCCACAGCATGGAATGGATTGTTAGGAATCGAATTTGATGCATTCTACAAATATGAATATGATAAGTTGTCTACTGTAACTGGTGCATATCCACCATCAGTTGGAGGATATTTTTACACTTCAGCCAATGTAAACAAAGTAGATTATAGAGGTTTTGATTTGACATTTACCCACAATAATCATTTTGGTAAATTCAATTATGGAGCAAAACTTATTTATTCATACTCTTATGGTAGATGGTTAAAGTATGTAGGTGATGCTGAGAATACTCCTGATTACCGGAAGCTTACAGGCAAACAAATTGGAGCAAAATTAGGTTTCATCGATCAAGGGTTATTCCAAAGTGTTGAAGATATCGCAAACTCTCCAACAATAACTGGTTCCGGAGTTCTTCCAGGTTATGTTAAGTATCAGGATAGAAATGGAGATGGAGTAATTTCGTATGCTCAAGATATGGGATATGTTGGTAAGAGCTCAACCCCTCAGCACATGGGATCATTTAACCTATATGGTAACTGGAATGGTTTTGATTTCGATATGTTGTTTTCTGGAGGTTTTGGACATGATGTGGCCTTAACAGGTATTTATACTTCATCAGGTTCAGAAGGTATTATGGATAATACTGCTTACACAAAAATGTTCTATCATGGTGGTAATTCACCTGAATACTTAGCTGAAAAATCATGGACACCAGAAAATACAAATGCTGAATTTCCACGATTGACTTTAGTTACAGTAAGCTCCAACAATGCTTATTCTTCAACTTTCTGGTATAGAAATGGTGCTTATTTGAGAATGAAAACAGCTCAGATTGGTTATAATCTTCCAAAAAAATGGCTCAATCCAGTTGGAGTTGATGCTTTCAGAATTTATGCCGAAGGATATAACTTATTTACATTGAGTGGACTTAATAAATACAATATCGACCCAGAGTCTCCAGCGGTTAACAATGGTTACTATCCACAACAAAGGACTCTTTCTCTTGGAGTAAAAATGTCATTTTAAATCAATTTAGTATGAAAAAAATATTTTATAAAACAGCCATCTTAATAACCATGTTATTAACATTAGCCTCATGTAACGATTGGCTTGATGGTGTAGAGCAAACCGACACAGTGAGTGACGAAATTATTTGGAAGGACGAAGCCAGTGTAAATCTATATATAAATGGATTTTATACTTATATACATAATTATGGCCAATTTGGAGCCAATCAATTTGGGGGTAGTCTTACCGAGAGCTTAACCGAGACTTTTAAATATGGTTCGTATGCATTGGGTAACCGAGCTGGACATCCTAATAATTATGTAATGAATCCAGATGCCATTACTTCTGCCGGATGCTTGTATGGTATATGGAACACAGCCTATGAGAATATCCGTAGAATTAATCAATTTATGGATTTGCAAAAGAAATACTCTACATATTCTCCTGACAAGAATAATTTATGGGAAGCACAAGCACGCTTTTTCAGGGCTTTTGTATATTTTCAATTGGCAAAAAGGCATGGTGGTGTAATACTTTATACCGATTTGAATGTGATGAATAACAAAGCCCGCAGCAGTGCCGAAGAAACATGGAGTTTGATTGCAAGCGACTTAGATTATGCTGCTAAAAACTTGCCAGCTACTTGGACCGCTGCTAATAAAAATAGAATAAGTAAAGGAGCCGCTTTCGCACTGAAATCACGTGCAATGCTTTATGCTGAACGTTGGCAAGAGGCTTACAATGCAGCTGATAGCGTAATTAAGCTAAATTTATACGGATTAGTTGACGATTATGGACAATCCTGGAAAGGAAATAACAAGGAATCAATCTTGGAATTTAATTACACACAAACAGGACCGAGTCATACTTTTGACCAATATTATGTGCCGTTTAGCGATGGTTATGAATTTGGTGCATTGGGTACCCCTACTCAAGAAATGGTTGAAGCGTATGAAAAAGCAGATGGAACAACTATTGATTGGGCTCCTTGGCATGCAAAAACTACAACAGCACTACCTTACGCTCAGTTAGAACCACGCTTTAAAGCTACGGTTATTTATAAAGGTTCTACTTGGAAAGGTAGAGTTATGGATTGTAGTGTAAATGGAACTAATGGTACGTTTATGCCTTACCGCGAACAACCTTATTCTTATGGAAAAACCACAACAGGTTATTTTCTGAAAAAACTTCTCGATGAAAAATTGATTGATGTTAAAGGAACAAAAAGTACGCAGCCTTGGGTGGAAATTCGTTATGCAGAAGTCTTGTTAAACAAAGCAGAAGCTGCTTATAGACTCAATAAAATTGGTGATGCACAATCGGCTATGAATCAAGTACGTGCTCGTGCAGGTGTCAATTTGCCAGGGAAAACATCGTCAGGTGAAGCATGGTTGAAAGATTATAGA
>JBBRHJ010000015.1:0-29785 GCA_038222885.1 Bacteroidales bacterium
ATTAGGAACTTTGCAAGAGTTTAATCGTTTATTACTTTAATGGAGATATTTCCATTGAATAATTTAAATTATTAATCGAATGAGCCCTACTGCAAAAAACTGGATTCTCGCAATCCGTCCTTGGTCTTTTCCAGCATCTACTATGCCAGCTTTGTTGGTGATATCGTATGTGTTTTTAAACCAGAACACCTTCGTTGAAATCAATTGGTGGTATGGAATAATTGCACTTTTGGGTGCTGTTATATTTCATGCCAGTGGCAACTTAGTAAGTGATTATTTTGATTATAAACACAAAGTAGATCGCAAAGAATCTTTCGGTTCGAGTCGCATGTTGGTCGATGGAGTTTTCACTCCCCAAGCTATTCTTTCGCTCGGAATTGCATTCATGTTGGTTGGTATCCTAATCGGTTTTTTCTTGTTGTTCAATACAGGAATGGATTTGCTTTGGATAGGTGCGATTGGAGTTTTAGGTACGTTTTTTTATTATAAATTGAAGTTTATGGCACTCGGCGATCTGTTGATATTAATTATCTACGGACCGCTAATTGGTTTTGGAACTGCTTTTGTAATGACGAATCAACTACTTTGGGAAATAATTTTGATTACGATTCCAGTTGCATTATTGGTAGTCAATATTCTACACGCAAATAATACCCGCGATATCCGTGATGATGGAAAAGCCAATATAAAAACACTGGCCATGAAACTTGGGGAAAAAGGTTCCAAAGTTCAATATATTCTCAATGCTATGATGGCTTATATCGTTGTATCATTGATGGTTGTATTTGGAATGTTGCATCCACTTTCGTTGGCGGTATTCGTTACCTTACCAATGGCACTGAAAAATATCAAAATAATGCAATTGGCAGAAATTGAAAAACCAGAACTGATCAAGGATCTTGATGGCGATTCAGCTAAATTGGTAATGGCATTCAGTTTATTATTTTCATTGTCGAACTTTATAGCATATTATATATGAAAAAAGTAATTATACCGGTTTTGGTAGCCGTACTTTTCTGGTTTGTGATGTTTTCACCATGGACTAAGGAGTATGTGAACTTTTGGATAACCATGGGTTTTGCAGGTGCTACATTAACTTTAATGAGTGCATTGTTGGGTGATAACTTTAAAAAACAATTCCAGTTTTCAGTAAAAGATATCTTTATTGGCATCGCCTCGGCGGTTGTGCTTTATTTTGTCTTTTATTTTGGTGAGTATTTTTCAACCCTGCTTTTCGACTTTGCTCGTAATCAGGTAGATAATATTTATTCCATGAAAGATGGTGAAAATAAATTGTTTCTGGGAGTTCTATTGCTACTTTTAGTGGGTCCTGCCGAAGAAATTTTCTGGCGCGGCTATGTGCAAAGAATGTTGATTCCGAAATATGGTGAATGGACAGCACTTATAGTTACAACCTTGATTTACACATTAGTACATATTTGGTCGTTTAATTTCATGTTAATTATGGCTGCTATGATTTGTGGTGCTTTTTGGGGTTTACTATACAAATACAATAAAAACTTAGTTACATTGATTATTTCACATGCCGTGTGGGATGTTTCCGTATTTATCTTATTGCCGATTATGTAAATGATGTCGGTTTCTAAAAGATAAATGCTTAATAATCATTGAAAAAAAAAGAATTAAACTTTGCGACTTTGCTTTTTTGCAACTTTGCGTTTAAAAAAAATATAAATAATGAAACCAAATTTTAAGAGTATCAATATTCAAGATGTGGTTAGCACATCGGAAATACCTCAGGTAGAAAGCTCTTGGTTAACTCCTGAACTAATTCCAGTAAAACCTTTTTATACAAAAGAAGATTTGAAAGGTATGGGTCATTTGAACTATGCAGCTGGTCTTCCACCTTATTTACGTGGTCCTTACTCGGTGATGTATGCCATGCAACCATGGACTATTCGCCAGTATGCAGGTTTCTCAACTGCTGAAGAATCTAATGCATTCTATTTGCGTAATTTGGCTGCTGGACAAAAAGGATTGTCGGTTGCTTTCGATTTGCCGACTCACCGTGGCTACGATGCCGATCACGAACGTGTGGTGGGTGATGTAGGTAAAGCGGGTGTTTCTATTTGTTCGGTTGAAGATATGAAAGTTTTGTTCGATGGAATTCCATTGAATAAAATGTCGGTTTCTATGACCATGAACGGTGCTGTACTTCCTATTCTTGCATTTTATATCAATGCTGGTTTGGAGCAAGGTGCTAAATTGGAAGAAATGGCCGGAACTATCCAAAACGATATTTTGAAAGAATTTATGGTGCGTAACACTTATATTTATCCACCGAAGTTCTCAATGAAAATTATTGCTGATATTTTTGAATTTACTTCTCAAAAAATGCCTAAGTTCAACTCGATTTCAATTTCGGGTTACCACATGCAAGAAGCTGGTGCAACTGCCGATATCGAATTAGCTTACACTTTGGCTGACGGACTTGAATATCTTCGTGCTGGCGTAAATGCCGGAATGGATATCGACTCCTTCGCTCCACGTTTGTCATTTTTCTGGGCAATTGGGATGAATCACTTTATGGAAATTGCCAAAATGCGTGCTGCACGTATGTTGTGGGCAAAAATTGTAAAACAGTTCAACCCTAAAAATCCAAAATCATTGGCTTTGCGTACACACTCGCAAACTTCGGGTTGGTCGTTGACTGAGCAAGATCCGTTCAACAATGTGGGACGTACTTGCATCGAAGCTATGGCTGCGGCATTGGGACATACTCAATCACTTCACACCAATGCCTTGGACGAAGCTATTGCGTTACCAACTGATTTCTCTGCGCGTATTGCTCGTAACACACAAATTTTTATTCAACAGGAAACTGACATAACCAGAGAAGTTGACCCTTGGGCAGGTTCGTATTATGTAGAAACTTTGACCAATGAATTGGCTGAAAAAGCTTGGGCTTTGATCGAAGAAGTTGAAAAATTGGGTGGAATGGCTGCGGCTATCGAAACTGGTGTGCCGAAAATGAGAATTGAAGAAGCTTCTGCACGTACGCAAGCTCGTATCGACTCGGGTAATCAGATTATTGTTGGTGTAAATCAATATAAATTAGAAAAACAAGATCCTATCGATATTTTGGAAGTGGACAATACTGCAGTTCGTATTCAACAAATCGAACGTTTGAAACAATTGCGTGCAAACCGTAACGATGCTGCTGTTAAAGCTGCGTTGGCTGCTATTACTGAATGTGCTAAAACTGGAAACGGGAACTTATTAGAATTAGCCGTTGAAGCTGCTCGTTTGCGTGCTTCATTAGGTGAAATATCAGATGCTTGCGAAGAAGTAGCAGGTCGTTATAAAGCAACTATTAGAACAATTTCAGGCGTGTATTCATCAGAAACTAAAAACGATGCAACTTTCATGAAAGCATGTGAGTTGACAGAAAAATTTGCTAAGAAAGAAGGTCGTCGTCCTCGTATTATGATCGCTAAAATGGGTCAGGATGGTCACGACCGTGGTGCAAAAGTAGTTGCAACAGGTTATGCCGACTGTGGCTTTGACGTGGATATGGGACCATTGTTCCAGACTCCTGCCGAAGCTGCCAAACAAGCAGTAGAAAACGATGTACATGTACTTGGAGTTTCTTCTTTGGCTGCTGGCCACAAGACTTTGATTCCTCAGGTAATGGAAGAATTGAAAAAATTAGGTCGCGAAGACATTATTGTAATTGCAGGTGGAGTAATTCCAGCGCAAGATTATGATTATCTTTACAAAGCTGGCGTTGCAGCCATTTTTGGCCCTGGAAGTCCAGTTTCAAAAGCTGCAGTGAGCATTTTGGAGATATTGTTGGAAGACTAAAAGAATTGACTATTTAATCATTTACCATTTACTATTTAAAAAACGGACTTGCCTGATGGTGAGTCCGTTTTTAATAATATACCTATTCAATAAAACAAAAAAATATACCTATGCAATGAATTATTCTGTATGTGTTTACGAAGGAAAAATTATACCTGTAGAAATGAAAAGCAGACAAATTGGATGTTTATTATTAAACACTTAACTTGTAATTTTCAAAAACATTAAAGAATATAATTTAAAAGCTTATATTTGCATACCAATCATTGAGTAATGTTTTATCAAGTAAAAAACAGTAAGATGAAAACATCAGAATTAATCAAGGAAATTGAAAGACTTCCCATTCGTAAACGAATATATGTAATTCAAAGAACTATTCACAGCATAGCTAAACAGGAAGACACCAGCACAATGACAAATGCAGTAAGTGCATTACTTGAAGATTATATTACAGATAAAGAATTAACAGCATTTACAAAACTTGATTTTGAGTCATTTTATGTAACAAGCTGAAATTTGGTTGATATATCTCGACCCGACTGTAGGTGCAGAAATAACAAAAACGAGGCCTGCTATAATTATAAACGATAACGCTCTCGGTAAACTACCTTTAAAAGTGATAGTACTGATTACTGACTGAAAAGACAGGTATGAAATTGCTCCATGGATGGTGAAAATCGAACCCGATAATATGAACGGATTAACGAAAGTTTCATCAGCAGATTGTTTTCAAGTTCGTTCAGTTTCAGAGGAGCGTTTTGTGAGAAAGATTGGAAATGCTTTGGACATTATTGATGACATAAAAATTGGATTATCAAAAGTATTATCTATTAATTTTGAATAAGTTGTTAGCTTTACAAAAAATATATATAACGGACTTGCCTAATGGCGAGTCCGTTTCTTATTAAAAAATCCTCAAAAAGTTGTAATATATTGAAACTTTGTCTATCTTTGTTCAATGAATCGAACTATTATCACTTTTGGTAGATATTTTGAAGATTTTATGGCTGGATAGGCGGAGAAGGTACGATTATTATGAATACAAACGACAAGATAAGTAACTATAGTGATGTTCTTGACAAAAAATATGGTAAAGATGGAACAGCAGAAAGAGCAAGTTTTGAGCAGGATGCTTCGAATTTTTATTCTGGAATGATTTTACATCAAGCTCGGAAAGATGCAAAACTGACACAGTTCGAATTGGCAGAGCGTACTGGAACTACAAAGTCTTATATTTCTCGAATCGAAAATGGTGCAATTTCGCCGAGCGTAGGGGTTTTCTATCGTCTAATCTCGGCATTAGGTATGCGAATAGAGATTGTAAAACCTATTGGATAATCTTTCTACAAAATCATTTGCTTTGGGCAAATAAAGACGGACTTGCCTTGATTGGTAAGTCCGTTTTTTGATATTTTGGCCAGATTTAAATTATATTTTTAATATAAATTCAACAATTTAACTTTTATTGAAATTTTATATTACTTTTGTTGATAATAATATTATTCAAAATAAAATACTATGAAAAGGATTTATTCTGCTGCCATTTATTGTTTATTACTTCTAATGGTTTTTAGCTGTATCTCTGATAATGAGCCAGTTGATTTAGATCCTCAGTTTAATACAGAATTGCAATATGGTTCTGTGTCGGATGCTGATGGAAATGTTTATAAAACAATTACAATAGGGACGCAGACTTGGATGGCTGAAAACTTACGTACAACTAAGTACAAAAATGGAATTACAATACCGAATGTAATAAAAAGTGATAATTGGTATGCTTTGAAAACCGGAGCATACAGTACTTACAACAACACAAACAATAAAGATTCAGTAATCAAATTCGGCAGATATTATAATGGATATGCAGTTTTTGATCCTTCTGGTATTGCTCCAGCTGGATGGCATTTACCAACAGATGTAGAATGGGGTTTACTTCAAGATTATTTAACATCCAATGAGTTTAATAATGATATGTATCCAACGACGATTACAAAACTATTAGCATCTTCTGCATGGTTATCGGGGAAAATCGGTGCTAATAAATCAAGCAACAACAAATCAGGTTTTTCAGTTTTACCATCAGGATTTAGAGCCTACTATGGCACTTTTAAAGGAATAGATTCATCAACATCTTTTTTTGGAAAAGGAACAGATCCACAATACTCTCCATTTTATTGGATTTCTATTGGAGAAAATTCTTCAAGTATTGATAGTTGGGGATATGGTGGTGTAGAGGGTAATGGATTTTCAGTAAGATGTATTAAGGATTAGCGAAAGTTTCATCAGCAGATTGTTTTCAAGTTCGTTCAGTTTCAGAGGAACGTTTTGTGAGAAAAATAGGAGATGCTTTGGACATTATTGATGACATAAAAATTGGATTATGAAAAGTATTATCTATTAATTTTGTATTGGTTGTTAGCTTTACTAAAAATAAAAAAACGGACTCGCCTTTATAGGGTGAGTCCTTTTTTACTTTTCATAGATACAGAATCAAATTACTGCACTTCATAATCATCTGATTTTTACAATATCAAATATCCCATCTATTACTTCCAATCCTGTTCTTACAGCTTTGTCTTTATATAGTTGATTGCCTTTGGAGTCGGTAAGAATTACTTCAATTTCTGAATCGACGCTTTCTTTAATCCTTCGGTCCATTTTGCCAGCATCGGGTGCCATGAGAATACCGGAATTTTTCAAATAAGCATTCAGGTATAAGTGATATTCTTTGTTTTTTAACTGTAAGTGAACAGTTTGGTCGCTGTAATTAAAAGCTGTGATTTTTGAATTATTGTAAGTACTAAAATTGTGAAATTTACCATCTAAATACAGAAATCCTAGAAAACCAGTAAAATGACTTCCTAACCAAGGAATTTTGGCGATGCTAATCATAATACAAGCATCCGACTTTTGAAAATGATTACTATGTAACCAAAGCCATGATTCTGGAAACGATTGTCCCCAATCTTTTTCGATATACCCTTTCCCGCCAGTAAAATCAATTAGTAATTCGTTGATTTTCAAACTTCCTTCTATTTGGTGCGAAACCGAAACCACGCCGTGTTTACATTCCATAAATGGAACGAACGAATACCAACCCATAATTCCTGGCGAGAATAGTGATGTCGGATAGTCTATCCCATTGCTAAAATGGAGCTGTCCGCTTACCTGAATGAGTGGAGAATCAATATGAAGCAACATATTGTCGCGGGTAAATACAGAATCGGCTATTTTTACCCAAAATTGTTTTTTATCAAAGCTGAAACTCGAAAGTGGATATTCTATATATTGTGTTTCACCCGTGATGCCGTTGATTACCTGAATAAAGGCATGTGGATGTTCTGGGTTAAGCGAAACGCCTGGTATAAATGAATATACAACATCAAGATTTTTTGAAACTTGTTTAAAATACCATCCTTCAAAATAATTCAGATAGGACATATTCCCCTGAAATACCTCTGGTTTGAACACATTCATAAGCTTACTTTTATTATATTAAAAATTTTGGGAACTCCTTGATTTCGCTAGCTAACACTCATTTTTTATCCTATAATTATATCTTCGATAAATAAAGTATTAAACATAATAATATTTTGAATTTGTAGGAAAACAAAGATAGTTATATTTTAATAAAAAAAAATTTATTAATGCGTTAAAAGTTATTCTATTGTAAATCTGATGTTTAATTCGTAGGTGTTTTCTTTTAGAATAAAAATTTTCAAACAAATTTGACTAAAAGGGAATAAATACTTAATTTAGTACCCTGAAATCAGAAAGAGCTAAAATTATATGTTAATAATTGGGATTGCCGGCGGAACCGGATCAGGAAAAACAACCGTAGTACGTAAGATTTTAGAAAGATTGCCCGCTGGTGAAGTCGCAATTCTACCTCAGGATTCGTACTATAAGGATAGTGGACATTTACCCCTCGAAGAACGATTGGAGATTAACTTTGACCATCCGGATTCCATTGAATTCGAGCTACTTACCAAGCACCTGAAAGAACTTCGTAAAGGTAAAAATATTTGTCAGCCTATTTATTCTTATCTGACTTGTACTCGTGCTACCGAAACCATTGAAGTCAAACCATGCCATGTTATCATCGTTGAGGGAATTCTTGTACTTACCAATCCTGAGTTACGAAAATTGATGGATCTCAAAGTGTTTGTTGATGCCGATGCCGATGACCGATTAATCCGAGTAATTAAAAGAGATATAATTGAAAGAGGAAGATCGGTTGATAAAGTGATGGAACGGTACGAGAAAACCCTTAAACCCATGCACTTACAATTTATAGAACCTACCAAGCGTTTTGCCGATATTATTATTCCTCAAGGTGGTAACAATCACATAGCCATTGACATACTTACCAAATACATATTGAATAATTTAATTGTAGAATAACTAAATAATCTTTTGTAGCAAGCCCTTTATATAGCGAGCAACAATATATTTTTTCTGTTAGTTTGTTCCTTTTTGGTTTAGTGTTAATTGTCTAATTTAAATGGAATAATTTCAGCTTATTTTACATTAGCAAAGGGGGAAAAGTTAAATATAATTAGAGTCCTTTTATAAATAAAGGCTCATTCAATTTATGAATTTTCAATTTAATAATCATGAAAAAACACTTTCTAACAATTAGTATTTTAGCAGTATCATTCTCTCTGTTTTCTCAAAAATCAGGTTTAATTCCGATTATTCCAGAACCAGTTGCTATTACAGCTAAACAAGGAGTTTTTTCACTTCCTAAAACGGTTACATTATTGCGTCCCAAAGGAGCAGAGAATGATATTATCGTGAAGTTTTTGCAAGAAAAGTTGACTAAGGCTACTGGTAGTGTGGTTTCGATCAATACTTCCACCCAAAGCGTTTTACAGCTTTTATTAAACAAAACAAAAGACAATTCAATTGGAGCAGAAGGTTATAAGCTTTTCGTTACGCCAAAAAATATTATTATCAAGGCCAATACATCTGCAGGGTTGTATTATGGAGCACAATCGTTGGTACAACTTTTTCCTGCCGCTATTGAAAGTAAAGTAAAAGTATCCAACGTTAAATGGCAAATACCCCTAACGGAAATAGTTGATTATCCACGGGTTGGATGGCGTGGTATGATGCTAGATGTGGCACGCCACTTCTTTACAGTAGATGAAGTGAAATGCTTTATCGACCAGATGTCACGTTATAAATACAACCGTTTACATTGGCATCTAACTGATGATGAGGGATGGAGAATTGAAATAAAATCATTACCAAAACTTACAGAAGTTGGCGCCTGGAGAGTAGAGAAAATAGGCAATTTTGGATCGTTCTCAAAGCCACTACCAGAAGAACCAAAAAATTATGGAGGATTTTACACACACGAACAGATACGGGAGGTTGTGAAGTATGCACAGGAAAGATTTATACAGGTTATGCCCGAGATTGATGTTCCTGGTCATAGTATGGCAGCCGTTGCTTCATATCCTGAACTTTCGAGTGTGCCAGAGGAGGCTAAAAATTATAATGTAAGGGCAGGTGAGCCGATTATGGATTGGACGGCAAAGCCAAGACATACAGCTTCCGTTGATAATAATATGTCGCCAGCTAATGATTTTGTATATGAGTTTATGGATAAGGTTTTTACGGAAGTAGCTCAGCTTTTCCCGTTTGAATATATCCATACTGGAGGTGATGAAGCTGCATATAATTTCTGGGAAAAAAGTCCAAAAGTTGCAGCTTTAATGAAAAGTGAGGACTTGAAGAACATGGCCGAAGTTCAGTCTTATTTTGGCAAAAGAATAGAGAAAATCATTCTTTCAAAAAACAAAAAAATGATGGGTTGGGATGAAATTTTGGAAGGTGGCATCTCACCATCCACAGCGTTGATGAGTTGGAGAGGAATCCAACACGGAATAAATGCTTCCAATTTAGGTCATTACGTGGTGATGAGTCCAAATCAATTTGTATATATCGATTTAATGCAAGGCGATAAATCCACAGAGGCGCCGGTTTATCATAGTTTGCGTTTGAACCAAACTTATAAATTCGATCCCGTGCCAGTAGGAGCAAATGCAGATTTTATATTGGGTGGACAAGCTAATATGTGGACTGAACAGATTTATAATTATCGTCAGTTGGAGTACATGACTTGGCCACGCGGATTTGCCGCCTCCGAGTCACTATGGTCGCCTGATAGCAAAAAGGATTGGAATAATTTTGTGAGTAAAACCGAAGAACATTTCAAACGATTCGATTTTGCTGAAACAAAATATTCTCCCGCTATGTATGATCCTATTGTGAACGTAAAAAAGAATGGTGATCAGTATTTTGTTGAATTGACTACTGAAATTGATGGCTTAGATATCTATACCAGCTTTGATAATTCTACACCCGATAATTTCTATCCGAAATACAGCAATTCGCAACTTATCCCGAAAGATGCAAGTCTGATGAGAATCATTAGCTATAAAGGCAAGAAACCTATCGGCAGATTGATGACAATCACGGTAAGTGATTTGAAAAGTAGAGCCAAATAAGAATTTACGATTTAGATATTTACGATTTACTATTTAAGAGAGCCAAATAAGAATTTACGATTTAAGAATTTACGATTTACTATTTTAAAGAGCTAATTCCATTAATTATATACAGATTGTTATTGAATAAAATAAGAGCTAATATTATAAAATACAGGTGATTATAAGTTATTGGTAAAAAGAATTACCAAAATTATAATCACCTTTTCTCTTTGATATCATTGGAAAGATCATTCTACCTGAACAATAGTGTTGTGTTTAGTTCAGTCTGTCATTTTCATCCGTCAATCCCATTCAAAACGGGATTGTCGAATATCAGATTCTAGCGCTAAAACATACTTACAAAAATAATAGTTTCATTTGCAGTGTATTTCCGAAACTGCTATATTTCTAATTATCTGTTTTATCTAATTCCAGTGTTGGGCTCATTATTATCCCATTAGCTTTCCATCCTTTCGCAACAGGAGCAAGTCGTAACAAGAAGTCTGAGTAATCTTTATTTTCTTTTTGCGACCAGAATACTTCACTATAAGCAGCGATGCGTGGATAAATTTTCAAGTTCATATCAGCTACAGTGTATGCCCATTCTCCCCACATCTGACATCCTGAGCCGATAATATTTTGCTGATATTCAATTGGAAGTCCCTCGGGTATAGGGTCGAATTCATACGCATGCGATAAAGGAATGCTAGTGTAGTTATAGTTCAAATAAGTATAACTGCTATACGAATTTACTAATCTATAACCGTCCTTAGCTGCTTGAACCATTTCATCCAGGTTTCCTAACCAGAATTGGACTATTACATTTTTTGCCACTTTCTCCGACGGATCACTGAAACTGATATTATCGTAGGCATGTAAATTAGTACCCAGAATTTCGTTCCAGCCCATCATACTCACACCCTTGCTTTGAATAAAATGAGACATTTTATTAGAAAATTCGATTTGGATATCCATAAATGAATTGAATTTCTTCGATTCCTTATATTTTATAATTTCTGGATTTTCTTCCCATTGCGTAAAACGTACTTCATCTCCTCCGATATGGATAACATCTGTTTCGAAAAGATCTATCATTTCAGTAACCAGATCTTGAAGAAATTTTTCAACCTTTGGATTGGTAACATTGTAAACGGAATACATTTTTCCGAACTCAACCGGCACTTCAATCACTTCATCCTTAGATCCTAACCATGGATAAGCGGCAATGGCCGCACTGGCGTGTCCGGGCATTTCAATTTCTGGAATAATCTTAATATGTCGAGATTTAGCATAAGCCAGAATGGTTTTAATCTGTTTTTGAGTATAAAAACCTTCATGAGGTTCGCCCATACGCTCAGCACTTAGCCATCCTCCCTTTTGTGTATCATTGCGTTTACTTCCTATTTCTGTCAACAATGGATATAATTTACTTTCAACCCTCCATCCTTGATCGTCGGTGAGGTGCCAATGGAAAATGTTGAATTTCAATTCAGTCATTACATCTAGCAGTCGGAGTACTTCTTTTTCACCTTTAAAATTACGGGCTTCATCCAACATAAACGACCGCCATGGAAAACGTGGGGCATCTTTAATAACCATTTCAGAAAGCGTTATATTATCATCTCCCATTCCTCCACGCATAAGCTGCAACAGCGATTGAACACCATAAAATAAACCTGCCTCGCTTTCTGCCTCGATAGTGATTTTCTGATCTACAATAAATAAATTGTACTTTTCACTTTTGGCATCAGTGTTTTTATTCAATAATGAAATAGTGGGAGCGGACCAATTGAATACACCGACCGTTTGAATCTCGAAACGATCTCTCAGTGCCTCTGATAGATAATTCTTTGTTGCTTTAGCATTTGAACTCCTTATTTTAACTTTTTTAGAAATGATAATAGTACCGTTTTTTAACTCAACTGACGAAGGTGTTGGAAGAATTGGAATTGATTCCTTTGCATGTGTTGCAGTAAATAAGCCCAATAAAAGACCTAGAACAATGATATTTTTTTTCATTTTTAATGGTTGTTTAATAAATGTCAGTTTGGCTAATTGACATTTTCCTCAGGTAACACCTTTTTTTAGTTGTTAAATACTTATTGAATTTGAAAGTACAAAAACATTACAAAGATAGAAATTTAAAGCCCTAAAATTTGGAAAAGAACAGTAATTAAGTAAAAAAAGATAAGAACTTGAATTATAAAATTAGTCCTATTTTATGGGCGATTTAATTTTAATTGACTTTTTAGTGTTGATCCATAATTCTTTTATCTCATTGTTGTTGCCTATTCTAATATATCGAGTCCATTCCCAAAATTTTCGGACTTTTAAGTACTCTAAATTCCCATGATGCATAAAAGCTTCTCGTTCAAATGAAATATTCAAGTAAGCCTCGAAATGGTTTTTGTATTTTAATAGACCGAATAAATACTCAATCAAATAAATTATATAGAATGGAATTACAAGCATTTCAATTTGTTGTCTAATGTGAATTCGCTCATGATTCATAATTCTAATGTCATGTTTAAGTTCTTCTGATTTGAGAAAAATGATAGGATAAAGCGTCATTCCTGAAACACCTAATCGTTTTAGTTTTTTGAGAATTACTACCATTATTGTATCGTTATTTTGTCCATGATTTTGTTCATTGCAATTATAAGGAAAAGATTTTAATAAACAAAAGTTATAGCGATTGTTTTCACTTGAATTGTATAAACTATTTCTCACAATCCTTAATCGAATCCAGGCATGCATCTTTCTCAAACTCCACATTTTCCAATTCTACTATTTTTACTAACTTTGCTGGCAATAGATTAACAGCTCGATAACTTTACGATTTTGAAGTTAAGTGTCACAATAATAAAAGATTAGCTATAATTATTGAATTTTAAAACAAATAACTTTCGTTATTATTATCTTTAAAATATCGATTATGAAACTATCAGACCTACCAAAAATATTGTTTCTGGATATTGAAACAGTTCCGCAACAAGCTAATTTGTCGGAACTTCCGGAGTCCTTGGCTCATTTATGGGAAGAAAAATTTAATTTGATACGCAATCGAATGCCCGAAAAGTATAGTTCGGAAACGACTGCTGATGAAGCATTTGCCAACAGTGCTGGGATTTACGCCGAGTTTGGAAAAATCGTATGTATTTCGGTGGGTTTTATTTACTACAAGGGGCTGGAAATGTTCTACCGTACCAAATCCTTTGCGGGAAAGGATGAACGTCTTGTTCTCATCGACTTTGCCAATATGCTGGGTAAGTTTTGTAGTACCAAAGAACACACGCTTTGTGGACATAATATCAAGGAGTTCGATATTCCATATATTTGTAGACGAATGTTGATTAATGGCTTGTCTTTACCATCGATACTTCAAGTTTCGGGCAAAAAGCCATGGGAAATTTTGTTTATAGATACCTTGGAACTTTGGAAATTCGGTGATTATAAAAACTATACTTCACTCAAACTGTTGACGGAAGTCTTTGGAATACCAACTCCCAAAGACGATATTGATGGGAGTCAAGTAGCGGGAGTTTTTTACAAGGATGATGATGTGAATCGGATTGCAGTATATTGTCAAAAAGATGTGCTTGCTACCGCACAGGTTTTTCTGAAAATGAATAATTTTAAAGGAATTAAACCAGAGAATATTGAATATCTATAATTACATTCTATGTCTCAATTAAAACATCTCTTTTTGTTTTGCATATTCTGTATCATTATTACCGCTTGTAGTAATGTGCAGAAAAAAACTACTTCAAGCCTAGAAGTGGTTGATATTGAGCAAATAAAACAAAGAGATACTTTGATTGTTGGTACAATATATGGCTCGTCATCTTATTTTTTGTACCGCGATGAATACATGGGTTTCGACTTTGAAGTAGCTCAACATTTGGCTAAAAGAATGGGTGTTAAACTCAAAATAGTGGAGAAAAAATCTGAATTGGAGCTGGAACAAATGTTACAGGAGCGAAAGATTGACATCCTGTGTTTTAACATTATTGAAACCAAAGAATTAAAGAAGCTTTTCAGTTTTGTGTTTCCACAAGATAACTCCTATCAGGTGCTGGTACAGAAAATTTCAGCTAAATCTATTTCGGATGTTACTACGCTTAACGACAAGAAAATACATGTAGTTAAAAATAGCATTTTCGAAAAACGATTACAAAGCCTAAACGAAGAGTTGGGCAATGTAATTAATATAATACAAGCTGACGATTCGTTAAGTTCCGAAGATTTGATTGAAATGGTTGCCCAAGGGAAAATTGAATATACTGTCGCCTATTATCGAACGGCTCAGCTTTATAAAACAATTTATAAGAAATTAGACAACCGTTTACAAATAGGCTTTGAACAAAAAAATGGTTGGCTTATTCGCAAAGAAAGTAAAGACCTGTATCAATTTTTTCAGGACTGGGAGAAGACCGAAGAAAGTTCTAACATGGTTTCGAAACTGAAACAAAAGTACTGGATAAATTCGCTCTTTCACACAGATAAAAAAATCAGAATACCGAAAGGAGCCATCTCACCCTTCGACCATTTTTTTAAGCAATATGCCAAGGAAATTAATTGGGATTGGAGAATGTTAGCTGCTGTGGCTTTTCACGAATCTCATTTCGATTCTACGCAAGTTTCTTGGGCGGGAGCAGCTGGTATCATGCAACTAATGCCACGAACAGCGGCTAATTTCGGATTAACCCGTAAAAATATACAGAATCCTGAAAAAAATATCGAAGCTGGTGTTCAGTATATCAAGAGTTTAAATCTTACTTTCCAAAAAATTGTAGATAAAGAAGAACGTATAAAATTCATTCTTGCTGCTTACAATTCAGGACCAGCTCATATCCTCGATGCCATGGCTCTGGCTCGAAAATATGGTAAGAATCCATATATTTGGTTTGGTCATGTAGATTATTTTTTAGCCAAAAAATCAGAAGCTGAATTTTATAACGATCCTGTAGTGAAATACGGTCGATTCAGATCCAAGGAAACTATTAGTTACGTAGAGAATACCCTCGAAACTTATTCAAAATATTCAGGGAAACCATTAACAACCAATAAAAAACATTTAAATGACAGATAATCAAACATTAAGAGAATCAACAAATATATCAGAAATACCATCCTATAAGGCTATTATAATTGGTGCTTCGGGTATGGTCGGCACTCAGGTGCTCGACTTATTGCTTTCGTCCGAAACATACACAGAAGTTGTAAGCTTGGTTCGCAGGAAAAGTGGCATTTCACATCCAAAATTAAGTGAGTATGTGATTGATTTCGACCAACCCAAAACTTGGGAGCATTTAGTGAAGGGTGATGTATTATTTTCGTGTTTGGGTACTACCATTGCCAAAGCAAAATCTACTCAAAATCAATTTAAAGTTGATTTCACTTATCAATTTCAAACAGCTGAAATAGCCGCCCAACAAGGAGTTTCAACTTATGCATTAGTATCTTCGGCAGGCGCTAATGCCAACTCAAAAGCATTCTATATGCAAACCAAAGGAAAATTGGATGATGCAGTGAAGCAATTAAATTTCAAGAGTTTAATCATTTTGCGACCCGGACAGTTGTTTGGAGCACGCACTGAAAAACGACTGGGTGAATCTCTTGGTTTATCAGTCATGTTTGCAATGAATAAGCTTGGGATACTAAAAAAATACAGACCCATCCACGCCCGCCAAGTGGCACAAGCCATAATAATTGCTGTAGGTTTAAATAAAACTAAGATTTATACACTCAACGAAGTTTTCACTCTTTTAGAATAACTTTTCACCGAATTGAACATTCTCCGGAACAGCATTTAAAGAGTCTGTAGATGAATTAATAATCTGTTAACTAAATACTCACTACTTCATTCTTTTTCATGCAACAATTTTATACTTAGTTGCATCATTAAGTTTTTATGTCTCTACTAATAAATCAATCAATGAATTCAAAAAAATATATATTAAGTATTCTATCGCTAATTATTCTGTTTCCTTGTTCTGGTTTTTCTCAAAATTATACCATAAGCGGTTATATTAAGGATGCTAAAAGTGGCGAGACATTAATTAGCAGCTCGGTTTTCGATGCCCTTACCAAAAAAGGAACGGTTAGCAATAGTTATGGTTTTTATTCTATTACTTTGCCCAAATCGCAGGTAGATATTCACTATACATACATAGGTTATGCCACGGAACAGCGTAAATTTAACCTGACCAAAGACACCATCATCAATATTGGGCTGAACGAAAGTTTGGTTTTAAATGAACTGACCGTAATTGGTACTGCGAAAGAAATAAGTGTAAGAGGAACGCAAATGAGTGCCATTGAGGTGCCAATTTCGCTTATTAAAAGTGTGCCTACACTATTTGGTGAGACTGACGTTTTGAAAGCTTTACAACTTTTACCTGGTGTGCAGGGTGGAGTGGAAGGTTCGGCAGGTTTCTATGTCCGTGGAGGTGGACCCGATGAGAATTTGTTTTTACTCGATGGTGTTCCAGTTTACAATGTCAACCATTTAGGTGGGTTGTTTTCGGTTTTCAATGCCGATGCCATTAAGAATGTAACACTTTACAAAGGTGGCTTCCCAGCTCGCTTTGGTGGGCGACTTTCCTCGGTACTCGACATCAGGATGAATGATGGAAATACAAAAAAACTTCGTGGTAATTTCAGCGTTGGGATTATTTCTTCCAAGTTTAACCTCGAAGGACCACTTTTTAGTGAAAAGACTACCTTTAATATTTCAGGTCGCCGTACCTATCTCGACTTATTAGCAAAACCAGTTTTACTTGTTGTAGCCAAAGAACAAGGAGTTGATAAACTCTCCGCGGGTTATTATTTTTACGATTTCAATGCTAAAATTAGTCATACTTTCTCAGATAAGGATAGGCTTTATTTGAGTACTTATATCGGTGATGATGTGGTATATAGTAATATACGCGAAAACTACAATTCGAATAGTAAAAGGACGGAGGAATCACGCATCCGATTAAACTGGGATTGGGGTAATTTTATCAACGCATTAAGGTGGAATCACGTCATCAATAACAAACTTTTTATGAATACCACGGCTACTTATACCCGATATAGATTCAACATGGCTGTGGGAACTGATTATAGTGTAAAATCTCTTAAACCTTCTGAAAACGAATCACAATCTATCACTTTGGGTTATCGTTCTGGTATTGAGGATATTGGATTGAAAATGGATTTTGAATATAATCCTATCCCGAACCACGAAATAAAATTTGGTGGTAATTATATCAACCACAGTTTTCGCCCAGGTGTGCAGGTACTTAACTCCAAGATGACAAGCAATACTACCACTCTAAAAATGGATACTACCATTGGTGATGAGAATATCTACTCGAACGAAACAGCTTTTTATGTGGAGGATAATTTTGATATTAACTCATTTATTAAAGCCAATGTTGGACTGCATTATTCCAATTTTGACGTTCAAAGTACCTTTTATCAGTCTTTGCAACCTCGCATAGGAATCCGTGCTTTGATTACTGATAAACTTTCTGCAAAAGCGGGTTATGCTGCTATGAATCAGTATATTCACTTGCTCTCTAACTCCAATATTAGCTTGCCAACTGACCTTTGGGTGCCAGTTACCAAAAGGGTTGAACCAATGAAATCACAACAATATTCGGCAGGAATGTTCTACAATTTCAAGAATATTATCGATTTCTCAGTGGAAGGATATTACAAGTCAATGGAAAACTTGATAGAATATAAAGATGGAGCTTCCTTTATGGGCTCGAGTACTGGTTGGGAAGATAAAGTAAGCATGGGTCGCGGTTGGGCTTATGGTGTAGAGTTTTTAGCACAGAAATCAATCGGAAAAACCACAGGTTGGATAGGTTACACTTGGTCTAAATCTGAAAGATTGTTCGACCGACCTGGCGAAGAACTAAACAATGGAGAAGTTTTTCCTGCCAAATACGATAGAAGACATGATATAAGCTTAGTGGTTTCGCATAAATTCAACGAAAAGATAGATGTGGCTGGAACATGGGTTTATAGCACCGGCAACAGCGGTTCATTAGCTTTGCAGAATTACAATGCTGCAACAATCCCAGGAGATAATTTTAATTATTATTATAATTATCAGACCTCAATTCCTTATATCAGTAAACGCAACAATTACCGAATGCCCGATTATATGCGGGTGGATTTGGGTGTCAACTTTCACAAACAAAAGAAACATGGTATCCGTACTTGGAACATCAGTGTGTACAATGCAACCAATCAGAAAAATCCATTTCTGGTAATGGCATCCAATAGTGATAGGTATGATGAGACTACAAATACTTATACCTACGATAAGAAACTTAAGAAGTTGACTATCTTTACTATATTGCCATCAGTAAGTTATAGCTACAAATTTTAATTCTCAATTATTCAACACAATATGAAAATCAATTCATTCCTACTTATATTAGCTTTTTTTGCTGTAGTATTTACATCTTGCGAAACCGATATTGAATTCTCAGGCAAAGATAGCTCTACACTTTTGGTTGTAAATAGTATAATAACCCCCGATTCTTTAATCAAGGTACAGGTTTCAGAAAGTAAATTTTTTTTAGATAATGACTCAAAATTTAATGATGTAATGAATGCTACTGTTAAAATTTGGGTAAACGACATAGAGCAACCTGCATTATTACACAAAGGGAATGGGCTGTATGTGAGCTCTTATAAACCAAAAGCTGCAGATAAAATCAAAATTACAGCTAAAAATGATAAGTATGCCGAAGTAAAATCATTTACAGAAGTTTTAGCTGCCATTCCTATTTCGACTGTTGATACCACTTATAAAGTAACCGATAGATATCCCATCTTTTCCAACGGTGGTTATGGTGAATATAATGGAACAAATGATACTATTGGCTATAATTATAATCTGCAATTGAATATAAAACTGCATATCAAAGATCCCAAAGAGTCTGATAATTATTATCGTATTATAATGAAAACTGTGGATCATTCGGCCAATGGAATGAGTGTAGTAAATACACAATACATCACTTCTGACGATCCAGTTTTTGGTTCTACTTCCGAAGAAGGGATTTTTGGTGGTGAGGCATACAGCATCTATTCTGTGTTTTCGGATGCACTTTTCAATGGA
The DNA here is from genome assembly GCA_038222885.1 of Bacteroidales bacterium. Lineage (GTDB taxonomy): Bacteria > Bacteroidota > Bacteroidia > Bacteroidales > Paludibacteraceae > Paludibacter. Next base: position 19,456 of record JBBRHJ010000015.1, read on the forward strand.
AAAGAATATAGTTTGAGAATTAGTTCAAATTTCTTCTCGAGTACTTTAATCCGAAATGAACCTTCTAAAACCGATGATCCTGATATAAAACCGTATGAAATTGTGAAGAAGGAAATTGTTTTTGAACTCCAAAGTATCTCAAAATCATATTATCTTTATCTCAAAACCAGAGAAACGAGCTCTAATGTTATGGAATTTTTTTCGGAACCAGTTCAGATATATAATAATATTGAAGGTGGAATAGGGATATTTGGGAACTATAATACTTCATATTATAAATTAGAGATTCCTAAAGATATGGGTAATCAATATATGTATTAGTAATTTAATCTAAATTCAGTATTTCTCTTAAACAATATTCAAAATAGAGAATAAACAATTAAAATCAACTTTAAATGAAAAAGATAGCTAAACGTGTCGTGCTTTTCTTGTTTCTTGGAATGTTCATATTTATTGTGATTGATACAATTTGTAATTGGGAAGATGCAAAAAAATCATTTATGAATGGCTGGAATAGAGCTCAAGTTGAGAATGTGAAGCCGGAAATGATTTCAGACTTCAAAATTTAAAACTAAAGAGTAACTTACAGTTTTTCTATATATAGCGAATAAACGATAAAATACAGATAATTTTTCTCTGTTTTTATCGTTTATTTTTGTTAAAAAGCAATTTTGTTCCCGTTCTGGTTACAGTTTTATGTAAGCTTATATTGTTGTATCATAGGCTTGTAAATATTATTTTTCAATGTACTCAATAATTTATTGCCATTTATGATTCGATTTTAAATTAAAACTGTATTTTTACAGCGTTTTTGAGTTAAATACATGACTTTTCTCAGCACATAGAATTCGGAAATACTCAACTTTAAAAATACTATTTTATGAAAATTGGAATTCCTAAAGAAATTAAAAACAATGAAAGTCGCGTCGCTATGACTCCTGGAGGCGTACAGACAATGGTGAAACACGGACATCAGGTTTATGTAGAAACCCATGCTGGTGTAAACAGTGGTTTTACAAATGAAACGTATGAGATTGCCGGAGCTACTGTTCTCGAAACTGCCAAAGAAGTATTCGATATTGCAGAAATGATTATGAAGGTGAAAGAGCCTATCGAGCAAGAATATGACCTCATCCGCCCCAATCAATTATTATTCACTTATTTCCATTTTGCTTCCAATGAAACATTGACACGGGCAATGATGAAAACCAACGCAGTTTGCTTGGCTTACGAAACCGTGGAAATCAATAATACTTTGCCTTTACTCGTCCCCATGTCAGAAGTGGCGGGTAGAATGTCTATTCAGGAAGGTGCTAAATACCTCGAAAAACCAAAAGGAGGAAAAGGAATTTTATTAGGTGGAGTCCCAGGTGTGCGACCTGCTCATGTGCTTGTTTTAGGAGGTGGAGTAGTTGGTACTCAGGCTGCTCTGATGGCTGCTGGATTAGGTGCTCACGTAACTATTGCCGATATATCTCTTCCTCGTTTGCGTTATTTGAGTGAAATTATGCCTGCTAATGTTTTCACCGTTATGTCGTCGCAATATAATATTCAAGAAATGCTTCCTCATACCGACTTGGTGGTGGGTGCTGTGTTGATTCCAGGTGCTAAAGCTCCTCATTTGATTACCAGAGAAATGCTAAAAACTATGCAGCCAGGTTCAGTATTGGTGGATGTAGCTATCGATCAAGGTGGTTGTTTTGAAACATCTGTTCCTACAACTCACGCCAACCCAGTTTATCAGGTGGAAGGCATACAACATTATTGTGTAGCTAATATTCCTGGAGCAGTTCCGTTTACGTCTACTTTGGCTTTGACCAATGCTACTTTGCCTTATGCTGTAAAGCTTGCCAATTTAGGTTGGGAAGTGGCGTGTGAGCAAAATGAGGATTTAAGAAAAGGACTAAATGTTGTCAAAGGCAAAATTGTTTGTCAAGCAGTAGCTGAGACTTTCAATTTATAGACTTTCAAAACAAAAAAAAATACCCGACCACATTCAGAATTGAAGAATGTTGGTCGGGTATTTTTGTATGTATGGAGTATTGAGAATAAGATATATTCCTATATTACTTGATTATTTTATTAATAAGCCCTTGCAAATACTACTCGTTCTTTCGATGGTTTACCAGAATACATACAAACACCTGGAGTTTTATCTCCATCTATTAAAATACAACGTATCGTGGCTTTTGTTTCTTCTTTGATTCGCTCCTCAGTTTCGGCAGTTCCATCCCAATGACAAAGTAAGAATCCACCTTTTTCTATTTCCAACTTAAATTCTTCGTATGAATTTACTTCACGAGTAACTGAAGCACGATAATCATAAGCTTTTTGGAAGATGTTTTCCTGAATTTCTTTCAATAAATTATCGATATGCGATTCGATGCCTTCAATAGCAACCGTTTCTTTGGTCAAGTTATCACGACGAGCTATTTCAACTGTTCCGTTTTCAAGATCGCGTGCCCCCAAAGCCAAGCGTACAGGAACACCTTTTAATTCGTATTCGGCAAATTTCCAACCTGGTTTTCTATTGTCGCTGTTGTCGTATTTAACCGAAATTCCTAGTTTTTTTAGTTTGGGAATTATTTCGTTCACCTTATTGTTGATAGCCGTAAGTTGTTCTTCATTCTTATAAATTGGAACAATAACTACTTGATATGGAGCAAGATTTGGAGGTAACACCAAGCCATTATCATCGGAATGTGTCATAATAAGTGCACCCATCAATCGGGTAGAAACTCCCCATGAAGTTGCCCAAACATAATCGATTTTATTGCTTTTATCTACGAATGTAACATCAAACGCTTTGGCAAAATTCTGACCTAAGAAGTGTGAAGTTCCAGCTTGTAACGCTTTTCCGTCTTGCATCAATGCCTCAATACAATAGGTTTCCAAAGCTCCAGCAAAGCGTTCGTTGGCCGATTTTACGCCTTTAAGTACTGGAACCGCCATAAAACGTTCCGCAAAATCAGCATAAACTTCTAGCATTTGCTTGGCTTCGATTACAGCTTCTGCTTCAGTAGCATGTGCTGTATGTCCTTCTTGCCACAAGAATTCAGCGGTACGTAAAAATAAACGGGTACGCATTTCCCAACGAACTACATTGGCCCATTGATTTATTAAAATTGGTAAATCGCGGTAGGATTGTATCCAGTTTTTATAAGTACTCCAAATGATGGTTTCGGAGGTAGGACGAACAATTAATTCTTCTTCGAGTTTAGCTTCTGGATCTACAATTAAACCCTTTCCGTTCGGGTCAGCCATCAAGCGATGATGCGTAACTACAGCACATTCTTTGGCAAAACCATCCACATGTTCAGCTTCTTTGCTCAAAAATGATTTAGGAATAAAAAGTGGGAAATAGGCGTTGACATGACCGGTTTCTTTAAACATTCTGTCTAATTCGGCTTGTATCTTTTCCCAGATTGCATAGCCATAAGGTTTGATAACCATGCAGCCACGAACTGCTGAGTTCTCAGCTAAGTCAGCCTTTAATACTAAATCGTTATACCATTGTGAGTAATTTTCGCTTCGCGAAGTCAATTCCTTTGCCATTTCTATTTATCTATTTTTATTCAATTTTTTGGAGGGCAAAGATAATCATTTTTTGGCAAAAATTTATTTTAAAGTTTCTGATTTATAGCATTAAATTGCTGATATAACATAATTTTGAAATACCGTGGACAATAATATCTGTTTACCCGAATGTAACAATTGCTGTTGTTGTTCTTGGATTGTTAGTTTATCAATCAACAAATGTTTCTTTTATTACTGATTTAATCTCGTCAATTTCACTATTATTCAATTTGTCTAGCATTTTAATTATCCTTACTTTATCAATTGTTCTGATTTGATCAATGGCAATCCAACTTGTTTTCTGCTTGTGTTTTACTTCTACTCTGGTTGGATATTTTCTCGATGTAGTTGTCATGGGGCAAACAACTATTGTCTGTAAATTATGATTTATTTCATCAGGAGAAACTATAACACATGGGCATGTTTTCTTAATCTCACTTCCGATGGTTGGATCCAAATTAACCAATACAATTTCATACTGATTCATTCCCAATCCTCCAGCGTTTCATCCTCGAATACCTCACCCATTAACAATAAATCATCTCCATTATCATGCATTTCCTTAAACTTCAAATCCCAACCTTTGCGTGGCTCAGCCAATGGCTTGATTATGATTTGATTCTTTTCTAGAATTAACTCGACCTTATCCTTGATTTGATATTTCTCAAGTATTGTCTTACTTAGTCTAAAACCTCTTGAATTCCCTATTTTTACGATTGGTATTTCCATAGTATTTATGATTAAATGTAAGTACAAAGTTATTACATTGTTTTGATTAAAACAAATTATTCGAGAATTATTTCTTTGTATCCATATAATTTTCATTAATTGATGGAACTTCCTTTGAGTCCCAAGCTCAATGAAATTAAAAGACGAATTCTTGTTTTCATCAATTATTCAATGAAAAATTATTATATTTGCACATTAAGAATTTATAAAAAATTGAATTTATGGCAACTATCACTTTACGTTATGATGCAAGCAATCCTATTGCAAAAAAAACTATAGATTACATACTTTCGTTGGGGGTTTTTGAAAAAAGAAGTGAATTGGACGAAGCATTAGAAGATGTTAAAAATGGCAAAGTTCACTCAGCTAAGAATGCTAAGGATCTAATTAGCCAGTGTTCCAAGTAGTTTATGTATCAAATCTTATACACCAACAGGTTCAAAAAAGATGTAAAACGTGCTATCAAGCGAGGCTACGATTTAACTTTATTGGAAAAAACCATTGAATTACTACAAGAAAGCGGCTCTTTACCATCGGTATATAAACCACATATATTGTCGGGTAAATATGCCGGTAAACACGAATGTCATATCAAACCTGATTGGTTATTGATATGGGAGCAGGACAATGATAAACTTATATTACTTTTTCTGGCCTCTGGGACACATTCCGACATTTTCTAAGCGTTGTTCTAGATTTTCGTTTCTACTAATAAATTTACAGTATTCTATTAAATCTTTCTTCTATAACTCATTAGATAAATTTTGAAAGAAATAAACTTGGTATTGCAGTTTGTTATAAATAGAATTATCTACAATTTTTTTTGTACTTGAATTCTCCAATGTTGAACATTCTATTTCCCACATGTTTTCTTCACCCAATCCTTGATAGTTTCAAGTGCCACAGGTGAAATTGTTTGTTCTATTTCAGCATATTCACTAGGTAATCCGGTTTTACATTCTTGAAATAAGTGGTTTAATCCATTTAACTCCTTGATAGTGATGTTTTTGTTTCCACCTTTTTTCAATGCTTTCTCTATGGCCGGTAAGTTTACATTCGATGGAACTTGTGTGTCTTTGTTTCCATTGATAGCTAAAACAGGGCATTTTACTTTTTCGAGTATCAGAGCTGGGTTATATCGAATGAAATTTAACATCCACGGAGTCATGATTTGTTTAAGTTGAGTATTGATAAGTTCCTCAGACGATTTTCCTTGACTTTTCATCATTTCTCCAATTTCAGGACTGCTTTGTAGATAATTGCTGATTCTTGTTTTCAGCGTATCTTGATTATTATAGCTATTGACCAATGCAAAAATGTCTTTATTAATTCTCTGAGTTGATTTAATTTCACTTTCGCTTGTGCCCATTCCTCGCGCAATTAATTCTTGTTGTAACAATAATAATTCGCCACCTGAGATTCCCGTTCCAGCCATCAACACGATAAATGCTACACTTTTATTTCTTGCGGCAACTATGGGTGCGATAATTCCGCCCTCGCTATGTCCGATTAAACCAATATTCTTAATATCAGCGTGTTGATTCGATTTTAAGTATTCAACGGCAGCTTCCACATCGTTTGCAAAATCGAAACTGGTGGCCGTACTAAAATCGCCCTTCGAGAGATTTGTTCCTCTATCGTCGAAACGCAAAACGCCAATCCCATTGCGGGTTAGATAATCAGCTAAAACGAGAAATGGTTTGTGACCCATCAATTCTTCGTCGCGGTTTTGTGGTCCACTGCCAGAAATTAAGACTACAACTGGAAATTTACCCTCTTTCTTGGGTAAAGTCAATGTACCAGCCAGTATTATATTGTCTTTTTTATTTGTAAAATATACATCCTCAGTGTAATATGGGTAAGGTAATGAAGGGTTTTGAGGTCGTTTTAGTTCAACTTTCTTTATTTCATTTCTGAACAAGTTCATTGGCAATGTCATCCCACCTTGTTTGAAAGTACCAACAATACTATCATTCATTAAAATGCCTGAATATTCTATTTGAGCAGCATCAAACTTAATGTTTATCAGCCCATTATCAAAACTTGTTTTCGACATTTTTATGTCTTTTGCTCCTTGATCGGGACTATCCATGGTGCTTGTATAATTGCCATCGACTTTGCTTATGTGAAAAACCAACCGCAATTGCATTCCTTGTACCTTGAGAGCTCCATTCCAAGTGCCAATAATTTCTTGTGACCAAACTGAATTAGAAAAAAAGAATAAAATGCTGATAATTAAATACTTTTTCATGGGAGGATAAATTTATTAATGATATGATATATAGCGAATTGAGCATGATAATTTCATCAATATTTCGCACTGATTTTACAAAACATTCAACCAACAAATTTAAGTTATTTATTTTGATAATTGATTACTTTGATTGACAAAACCGATATATTCAAAAAAATTATTACTTTTGAGAAATTTTATATGATTCCGACTTATGAAAAAAGTAATATTGTTTTTCGTTTTAATCTTTGTAGTTTCTAAAGTAATGGCTGTGGAAAATGTGTATGACTTCTTGATTGGTACTTATACCAAAGGCACTTCCTCAAAAGGAATTTATACCGTGCGTTGTGACATGAATAATGCGAAATTTGATCTGAAACTGGCAGCTGGTGATCTCAGTAATCCGAGTTTTCTAAGCCTGAGTAAGGATAAGAAATTTGTTTATGCAGTGAGCGAATCAGGTGACCAAAGTAAGGTTTATGCCTTTGCATTCGATGCTAATTCTGGAAAGTTGAGCTTAATCAATAAAGTTGCTGCCGCCGATTTAGGTCCTTGTCATATTTCGATGAGCGATCAGCATGTGGTAACTGCTAATTATTCAGGTGGTAGCATTTGTGTTTTTAATCGCCAAATGGATGGCTCGCTTAGTGAGCTTGCTCAAAAAAATGTGTATACAGGCAGCAGCATCGACTCAACTCGCCAAACTAAGCCGCATTTACATCAAACCGTGTTTAGTAATGACGAAAAAGTGTTGTTAGTGAATGATTTGGGAACGGATTTAGTTAGGTCGTATAGTTACGATGGCAATGCAAAAACTACTATTTTAACTGTTTTAGACAGTATAAAGCTTAAACTTGGCAGTGGCCCTCGTCATTCAACTATGAGTAAAGATGGACGTTTTGTGTTTGTGCTACAAGAATTAGACGGAACGCTCACCACTTTGGCTTACAATGCAGGAAAATTGACCAAACTACACGAAACCTCAATCGTTAAAAAATTAGACATTAAAACGGGTGCTGCCGATATTCATATTTCACCCGATGGCAAATTTCTTTATGCCACCAACCGAGGAACTGCGAACGATATCACTTGTTTTCAAGTTGAAAATGACGGAGCATTGACTTTTGTAGAGCAGACTTTTGTACTTGGCATTGGACCCCGTAATTTTGCAATCACCAAAGATGGGAAATACATTTTTATTGGCAATCAGGGTTGCAGTACTATTTCAATTTTTAAACGCGATTTGAATACAGGTAAAATTGAAGATACTGGAAACAGCATCGATGTTGGAGCACCAGTTTGTATTATCGAGTATTAATGGGCATGGTGGTGAGCCGAAAACATAATGATAGCCACGCCTAACAAAATGATAAGTAATTGGATAATAGATTCTTTTGGCTTGGTTTGTTTGTGCATTTCCGGAATCAAATCGGCCAATGAAATGTATAAAAAGCTTGCTGCGGCAATGGCGATGGTGTAAGGTATAATTGCTTGAACATAATCTAGTAAGAAATAAGCTAAAATCCCTGCTACCAAAGCACTACTCCCTGACAAAAGGTTATAGAACATGGCTTTTTTGCGTGAGTAACCACTTTTTATTAAAATCCCAAAATCGCCCAATTCTTGCGGTATTTCGTGTAAAACTACCGATAAAGTTACAAAAATCCCCAACTCTACCGAAGTGAGAAACGATGCTGCAATCACTACACCATCGATGGCATTGTGAAAAGCGTCGCCAATAATTATCATGGGAGCAGCTGCATGATTTTGCCTTTCGCAGTCTTGATTGTGGCAAGTTCGCCAAAGTATTATTTTCTCGAGAACAAAGAAGAATAAAATTCCAAATAAAACCCACATCATAACTTCAAATAAAGGCAGGGTTTCAGCAGCTTCGGGTATTAAACCTATAAGGGCCGAACTGAGCAATGTGCCACCTGCCAAATAGAGCAGATAAGTAGATATTTTTCCGAGCCATTTGTTATTAAGCAATAAGAGCGATCCACTTAAAGCCACACTGCCAACACTCGCTGCTGTAAGGGCTATGATTGTATATAAAAGAGTTTCCATGAATTTTATTAAGTTTGAATTTTAGTTGTATATCTTTATTGTGAAAAAATGAAAGCATTAAATTTGAACTGGTTTTTTGTTTTTTAAAACCAAAATATAACGTAAACATTGGGATAAATAGAATAGTTTAAATTTGACGAAAAAAAGCATCATTTTCTCACCGAATTTAAGATGTTTGATGTATGCTTTATCTATATCTCCAAACATATCTCTGTATTCTTCTCTTAGTGACATTGAATTGGTACTTATCATTAATTGAGCCTTTTCATGAATTTTTGATTGAGCAATCAAGTCCTCATAATCTGCATAAATCAAATGCTCTTTAATGAAATTTTCACAATACTTCCAAAAATCTATTATATTTTCAAAATGTATTTTTGAAATTGTTTTGGTAACTGAAGATGAATTGTATTGAATGTAATGATAAAAAGCCTGATTGAGCTTAACCACTTTATTGGCAAAAAATAAGATATAGAAGAAAGTTAATTTATCTTCACCATAATTCAAACTAGTGGGTAATTTCTGAGCAACTAAATCCAATAATTCTTTGCTAAAAAGTTTACTGCACAAGGATGCGCTTATTGTGCCGTTTGTAATTAAACTTTTTATGTTATTTGTTTTATCATCATCAATCAAATTTGTGAATAACTCAGTTTTATACCCATACTCAATATAAATATCCGAAATTACAACATCAGCTTTCTCGCTCAAGGCTTTTCCATAAAGAGATTCAACCATTTCATTATCAATATAATCATCGGCATCAATCATTAGTACATATTCACTCGAAGCAATTTTTATACCTCGAATTCTAGCTGCTATGATTCCTTCGTTTTGCGTGTTGTTTAATATTTTGACTTGAGAAATTTTATGTGGAAATTCTTTTAAAGTTATTCTTAAAATTTGCTCACTGTTATCGCTACTCCCATCATTTATAAATATATATTCGATGTCATTTAAAGTTTGATGAAACAAACTCAAAATACAACGCTCAAAATAGGCTGAAACATTATAAAAAGGTACTATAATTGATACTTTTGAGTTCATAGAAACTTATTTTTTTTAATTAAATAATTACTATAAATTATTTCGCTGAATCCCGATATCGTTAAAGCGGCTACTATTAGCATAATATTGTTAAACCATAAAATAGCTGGAATTACTAAAATGGAAAAAGTAATAAGTGCAACTATTTGATTACGAGTGACAAAATAATATTTCTTTTGTGGCACAAAAACGAAGTTGATATAGCATCCCGCCACTAACCACGTTAGAATAGTAAAGCTAAGAATGATAGCAAGTGGATAAGCAGCAACCATCTCTTTGCCACCCAAAATCAAAATAATCCAATAACCGAAAACTACGATAAATAATGTAACAGCCAAGCCTATTAATGTTTCATAGCGAATGATTTTCTTCACAGTACTTGATTTTACATTTTCTATAATTTTGGGGAATAAGGCCGAATTGATACTCATCGTTAACATGCGGGGTAGCATAATAAGTTTATTGGCCAAATCGTAAAGTGCCACATCTTTCATTCCGAAAAAAGCTCCGATAATGATAGTAACGCTTTCTTGCTTGATGGTTCCTGCTGTCGATGACCAAAAAAAAGGTAAAGCATCCTTGAAATAAGCTCTAATCTTGCTGTATTGCTGTAACTGAATTACGAGCTTTTCTTTGTAAATCAGATAGATATATAAGAATAAAGCAGAAACAACGACC